>CAVCFM010000204.1:0-4579 GCA_963601305.1 bacterium
ACTCCAAGCGACAGCGACAGTTCACTGTAGAGTTCATTTTCTGCGGTCCGCATATAGCGCTCATCCAGTGCCGTGATTTTTTTGCCCTGTCTGGTGCGCTCTACCCCTCTCTGGTAAAGTGTCTTTACAATGCTGACCCATGCCCGGTAATCACAGCTTTTTAACGCTTCCTTATACTTTGCTTCCCGCTGCTTATCATCCGGCACCCAGAGCAGCTCTATCTCCGGCAGCTCCTCGATCAGCTTGTCCGCCTCTTCCCTTGAGATGATCCGACGCATGGCAATCTTCTGGTTATCAGTCGGCGCGTAAATCCGTCCCGCCTCATCTCCGATCGGGGACAGTACATAATACAGGCGCTCCCTGTCCGCTCCGGAAATGTCCACATGTGTGATATCTTCAACTTTGCAGACACCTTTTACACCATAAACCACATACTCACCTATCTCAAACATATTCCCCGATTCTCCTTTCCATATTCGTCTTTGCATATTGCTCCGGCAAAAGTCAGAAAAACCTGCGGTTTTCCTGACTCGCGGGCGCGTTCACATGGAGCACATCCGTCCACTGCATGCAAGCATGCGTGTCCGAATCTGTTCCATGCTCACTTTTGCCTCCGCGCCCATTATAACACGATTTTTCCCAAAAAGTCAGTGAATTAGACACTTTGAACGCATTTTTGTGAAAATTGCAATACATAAAATCCCGTTTTATTGTTACAATTGCGTAGTTCATTCGTCACAAAATAATTTCCTATAGAGCAAAAAACGGACCGCCGCCTCACGATAATCTATCATGAAGCGTCAGTCCGTCTCTCATACACAACTCAAATGGGTAAAATCGTTGTGCCACACTATGGGAGGGAACCCACAGTATCTATTAAATTAGGGAAAGGAATTAACTTATCTGAGATAAATATTATCTGAGATAGATATTATCTCTGTACACGTCCGGAAGCATCTCCGCCAGCTAATTTCTTAACTTCGTCAACGCTTACCATGTTGAAGTCGCCTTCTACAGAGTGCTTTAAGCAGCTTGCTGCTACAGCGAACTCGATGGTATCCTGTGGAGCGTAGTCATTTAAGCAAGCGTAGATTAATCCGCCGCCGAAGGAATCTCCACCACCTACACGGTCAACAATGTGCATTAAATATTCTTTGGAGAAGTAGCTCTGTCCATCCTCGTAAAGCATTGCTGCCCAACGGTTGTCGTTTGCAGAGATGGATGTTCTTAATGTGATCGCTACTTTCTTGAATCCGAAACGGTCTGTTAACTTCTGAGCAACCTCTTTGTAGCCTTCTTTGTTCAGCTCACCAGCAGTTACCTCTGTACCCTCGGACTTAATTCCGAATACGTCGTTTGCATCTTCCTCGTTGGAGATACATACATCAACATATTTGCAAAGCTCGCCCATAACCTGTCCGGCTTTCTCTTTGGACCATAATTTGTTACGGTAGTTTAAGTCACAGCTTACAGTGATTCCTTTTGCTTTTGCTGCTTTACAAGCCTCTAAGCAGATAGCTGCTACGTTGTCGCCAAGGGCTGGAGTAATTCCGGTAAAGTGGAACCAGTCAGCGCCTTCGAAAATTTTATCCCAATCAAAATCAGCAGTCGTTGCTGTTGCGATGGAAGAACCTGCACGGTCGTAAACAACCTTAGAAGGTCTCTGGCTTGCGCCCTTCTCTAAGAAGTAGATACCTACTCTGTCACCGCCACGAACGATGTCAGATGTATCAACACCATACTGTCTTAATGCGTTAACACCAGCCTGTCCAATCTCATGTTTTGGAAGCTTTGTAACGAAGCTTGCGTCCATACCATAGTTTGCTAAGGAAACTGCTACGTTAGCCTCTCCACCGCCGTAAGTAGCGCCATAGGATGTAGCCTGAACAAAACGATAATATCCTTCTGGTGCAAGGCGAAGCATGATTTCACCAAATGTAACGACTTTCTTTGCCATTTTATAATCCTCCTAAATGCGTATGTTTCATATTGTGAAACAGTGTTTCATTTTTATCTATTTCAAATTATACCACCTTAAACCAGAATGTCAATTCTAAAATATTTTGAAATACTACTTTTCTATTTTCGATTCTTGGTATATAATGTTCTCATAAGGTTTCACGATACAAAATACAGTTTCACATTATGGAACATTCAAGGAGGTTTTTATGGATCGTAAATACGATGTTATCACCTTAGGGGAAATTTTACTGCGACTTTCCACCCCAATCAACGGACGCCTTGCACAGGGCGACACTCTCATGAAGCATCTCGGCGGCGCCGAGCTCAATATCGCTTCCGAGATTGGGCAGCTTGGATTAAAGACTGCCATCATTTCGAAGATTCCGAACAACCTGTTAGCTGCTTTTATCAAAAACCAGCTCAACTCCTCCCGTGTCAGCGAGAACTACCTGATTTCTGACACCTGCGACGACAGCCGTGTCGGTATCTACTATTACGAATATGGCTCTTACCCGAGAAAACCAAGAGTTGTGTATGACAGAAAGCACTCTTCCATCAATAATATCAGTATTCACGATGTCCCTGAGACTATGTTTTACAATACACGCCTGTTTCATACCAGTGGAATTACATTAGGTCTCGGCGGCAATGCACAGAAGTTCGCCATCGAATGTATCCGCAAGTTCAAGGAACATGGCACCCTGATCTCTTTTGATGTCAACTACCGCGCCAACCTCTGGACCGGCGAGGAGGCAAGGGAGTGTATCGAGTCCATCCTGCCGTATGTAGATATTTTCTTCTGCTCCGCAGACACCGCACGTCTTACTTTTGGCAAGACCGGAACTATCGAGGAAATCCAGAAATCATTCTGTGAGGAATACCCGATTTCTGTTGTGGCATCCACAGAGCGCACCGTCATCACTCCGAAAAAACATGACTTTACATCTATCATCTACTCCGCGAAAAACGATACTTACTATCAGGAGCAGCCTTACAACAATATCGATGTCGTCGACCGTATCGGAAGTGGTGATGCCTATGTCTCCGGTGCACTCTACGGCTACTTAAAGCATCATGACTGCCAGAAAATGTTAGAGTACGGCAATGCCATGGCTGCCATCAAGCACAGCGTCATCGGTGATATGGTATTCACCGATATCGAAGAGATTGACAGCATCATTGCCCAGCACAAAGATACCTCTGAGTTCCAGGCAGAGATGAACCGCTAAAACGGCAGTTCCATCTCTTCCCGAAGCCGGATCGTTACCGTATCCATCTGGATGCCATTCGCACCAAAGTAGAATTTCAGGTAGTGATTCGGTCCAAAGATAACACCTAAGTCTCTGCTCTCGGTTGTCCATTTTCCTTCGGTTCCCCGAATACTGACGATGTCTTTTACCACATTGTCATAGAAAATGGTAACCGGGAGCTGGGCTAATTCTCCCAGATCTGATCTCAGTTTCAGTTCGATGTCATAAAAACCATTCTTCATCCCCGCGATTCCAACTACAACGGCATTTCCCGCAGAAGTATCCCAGGTCGTTGCATCCATCGCAAGTAACGTTCCGGTCTCATCTGCCTCATAAGTGATCAGTTCCGACGCGGCAAAATCATTGTCCTCTTTTTCCTGCTGTGCCTTTAATTCCTCTTCATCCACAAGCCCCAGCTCATGTAACATCGCCGGTACCCCTAAGATAAACTGTAACGTATGCATGGCATTTCTCTGCAAGTCGCCTCTGGTGATCTCTCCGGCTTTTAACATCTTTGCCACATTATCCTGTGCCATATCGCTGGCATCCTGTGTCACCATGTAGACATCATTTCCAGCTGCCACCATCGGCGCATGGGTCTTCATCGAGGAGTCTTTTCCCTCCACATTCGACTCTGCCCACCAGTCTGTCATGACAAATCCCTTAAATCCCCACTCCTTCCGCAGGATTTCTTCGATCAGATCATAGCTTCCCGCTGTCCAGATGCCATTGACCGGTCCGTAGGTCGTCATGATCGCACGGCAGCCGCCCTCTCTGACTGCAATCTCAAATCCCTTCAGATAGATTTCCCGAAGTGCACGCTCGGAGATCACAGAATTTACTTTACGGCGGTTGGTCTCCTGGTTATTCGCACAAAAATGCTTGGCAGTTCCGGCAACACCAGCCTGGTTCATTCCCGCGATCTGCACAGCTGCCATCTTGCCGGTAAGCAGCGGGTCCTCAGAAATGTACTCGAAATTGCGCCCGTTTAACGGATGCCTATGAATATTCATGCCCGGTCCAAGCAGCGCATCCACACGGTTTTTGCGCATCTCAAGTCCCAGCATGTGGTAGAGCTCCTCCACGAGGCTTACGTGAAACGTACATCCAAGCAATGTTCCGTTTGGCAGTGAAAATGCCTTGGTGCCGCAGTCAAAACGAAGACCGGAAGGTCCGTCCGTGCAGCATGCTGCCGGGATTCCAAAGCTGCGCAGCGATTCGGTCAGTCCTCCAAAAGCGGCTCCTGTTCCCGGTGTTACCTTCGGGCTGCACATGCCCTCTCCCCGGAACAGACAGATCAAGTCATGATCGGAGAGCTGCGCCACAAATTCTTCCATCGTATGTGTTCCGTGGTATACATCTCCCAG
>CAVCFM010000205.1:0-3494 GCA_963601305.1 bacterium
CGTTCAAGAATATGGATATGAACCGTGTCCTGGAGGAATTGGATCTGCGGCAGCATCCTTATTTGAAGCAGACGATTCCCATCGAGCTTCCGGATGCCGTTGAATTTATGGTGGAAGGAGCAAAAAAAATGGCTGCCGACAGCCATGGAAAGGTGCAGGCATTGAGCAGTAAGATCGCACCGGAGGATGTGGCGTGCATGCTGTTTACATCCGGGACGACATCGAGACCGAAGGGCGTCATGCTAAGCCACAGCAATCTGATCAACGATGCAATCGCCACGGTGACTGCCATGCACTGGGATGAGCAGGATAAAACCTGCGTGATGGTGCCGCTGTTTCACTGTTTTGGAATGACGAGCTGTCTGCTTTCATCTGTTATCGCCGGAAACAGTCTGTATGTGATGAAGTACTACCGCACGTCGGATGCATTGTCGGCGATCAGCAATGCCGGATGTACCGTGTTAAACGGTGTACCGTCGATGTTCCTTGCGATGATATACAACAAGGCATTTGATTCGTATCATCTGACCGCATTAAAATCCGGGATTATTGCAGGCTCGCCCATCAGCGCAGCGGATTACAAGTTGATCTGTGAACGGCTTAAGATGGACCATCTCCAGATGTCCTACGGGCAGACGGAGACATCGCCGGGAGTAAGCTTTTCCGATTATGATGATCCCATCGAGGAAAAGTGTGACAATGCAGGAACCCTGATCCCTGGAATTGAGGCGTGTGTTTGGGATGCAGACGGCGTCAGGCATGAAATCCCCAATTGCAATTCCACGAAAAAATGCGACAGCTTTTATGTGAAAGGCGAAATCGGAATCCGCGGTTTCCCGGTTATGCAGGGATATTTTGAGCGGGAGGAAGAGACGTCTGAGGCATTGGAGCCGGATGGCTGGCTTCACACCGGTGACATCGGATATATCGATGAAAAACGGCGGCTGCACATCGCAGGACGCAAAAAGGAAATGATCATCCGCGGTGGCGAAAATATCAGCCCGGTGGAAATCGAAGAATGTATCAGGGAACTGCCGGAGGTAAAGGAAGTCAAAGTCGTGGGAATTCCGGCAAAGGTGTTGCAGGAAGAAATCGCAGCAGCCATTGTCTTACGCGATGGAGCCACACTTACACCGGAAGAGGTAAGAAACTATGTAGAGAACAATCTCGCCCGTTATAAGGTGCCGCGCTATGTAGCATTTATGGAACAATTACCGGTAAATGCCAGCGGCAAGATTATGACAGGTGAGTTAAAAAAAATTATGATAAACAGGAGGGAACACAATGATTTTATCTGAGAAGCATGAATTAATGAGAAAATTGTACCGTCAGTTTGCAGAGACGGAGTTTACACCGGAGCTTTTGGATGAGCTTGAGGAGACTGGAGAGTTTAACTGGGACATCCACAAAAAGATGGCTGCAAACGGATTTATGGGATGCAAGATTCCTACCGAGTACGGCGGACAGGGCGGCGACAGCCTTGCATATGTCCTGATGCTTGAGGAGTTTGCAAGAGTAAGCCCGGTACTTGCTATATATGCGAATACATCCAACTCTCTTGGAGCAGGTCCACTGTTATTCTGTGGAACACCGGAGCAGAAGGAAAAATATGTGACACCGGTTGCAAAGGGCGAGAAGATCTTAGTATTTGCCCTGACTGAGCCGGGCGCAGGTTCCGATGCAGGAAGCACAACCACAACCGCAGTGGAAGACGGTGATTACTATGTATTAAACGGAAGAAAAACTTTTATCAGTGGTGCTCCGTTTGCAGATTATGCCGTTGTCTATGCGAGAACCGATATGACACAGAAGGGATCCAAGGGACTGTCCATGTTCATCGTGGATATGAAGCTTCCGGGAGTCAGCTGTGGAAAGCATGAGAATAAGATGGGAATCATCGGTTACCCGACCAGCGATGTGATCTTAGAGAATGTCCGCGTACATAAGAGCGATCTGTTAGGACCTCTGCACAAAGGATTTTCAACCGCAATGAAGACCTTGGACGGTGGACGTCTTGGTATCTCCGCCCAGTCCCTTGGTATCGCCCAGGCATGCTTGGAGGAGTCCATCAAATACGCAAAAGAGCGTAAACAGTTCGGCAAGCCAATCGCTAATTTCCAGGCAATCAGCTTTATGATCGCAGATATGGCAACCGAGATCGAGGCAGCCAGAGAGTTAGTATACAACACAGCGATCATGAAAGATGCAGGAAGCCCGGAGAGCTCTAAGCGCTGTGCAATGGCAAAATATTACGCATCTGAGATGTGCAACCGTGTAGCGTACAAGGCTGTGCAGATCCATGGTGGATACGGTTATATCAAAGAGTACAAAGTTGAAAAATTATACCGTGATGCAAGGATCACAACACTTTACGAGGGAACTTCACAGGTACAGCAGATGGTCATTTCAGGAAACTTATTGAGATAGGAAGGTGTGAATATGAAGATAATTGTATGTGTAAAACAGGTGCCGGATACATCCGGAAAAGTTGCAGTTAAGGCAGATGGAACCATGGACAGAGCATCTATGGCAACCATCATCAACCCGGACGATTTGAATGCAGTGGAAGCTGCACTTACCATGAAAGAGTCCATGGATGCCACCGTTGTTGTGGTAACAATGGGACCGCCACAGGCAAAGAGCATGTTAAATGAGCTACTTGCAATGGGAGCAGACGAGGCAGTACTGGTATCCGGACGTGAGTTCGGCGGTTCTGACACATTTGCAACTTCCCAGATCCTTGCAGCCGCTATCAAAAATATCGGTGTGGAGCAGGATACCGTTGTGATCTGCGGAAGACAGGCGATCGACGGTGATACCGCTCAGGTAGGACCACAGATCGCAGAAAAATTAGACATCCCACAGGTTTCCTATGTGGAGAGCATCAAACGCGAGGGCAACAACCTTACCTGCAAGCGTATGCTTGAGGATGGCTATGAAGTGATCTCTGTTCAGACCCCATGTCTGTTGACCTGCATCAAGGAGCTGAACACACCGCGTTACATGACGATCCGCGGAATCTTAGAGTCCGATACAAAGCCGTTTACCGTGTTAGATTACAATGCATTAAAAGATGACCCGCTCATCGAGGTAGATACCATCGGATTAAAGGGCTCACCGACGAACGTATTCAAATCTTTCTCCGCTCCTGCAAAGACCGCTGGCGTGATGCTTTCGGGAAGCAGCAAGGAGGCTGTAGGCGAGTTGTTTGGAATACTTGAGAAAAAGCACCTGATTTAGGGAGAAACGGAGGAAAAATCATGCAGGAATTTAACAATACAAAAATTGAAGATTTTAAAGGAATCTGGGTATTTTGTGAGCAGCGTGGCGGCGAGCTGATGCCGACAGATTTTGAATTGATTTCCGAGGGAAGAAAATTAGCCGATGACTTAGGCTGCGAACTGACCGGCGTACTGCTGGGAGAGAACGTGGAAGGTCTGGCAAAAGAGCTGGGCGGATACGGCGCAGACAAAGTGCTGGTATGCGACTCCCCA
>CAVCFM010000206.1:0-5057 GCA_963601305.1 bacterium
GACGCATTATTCTCATATGACGTATATATGCAGTCCGGTGTGAATGCAGTGCCCAAGGGGCAGACAGAAGCGGCAGTCTCACTGGGAATGCGCCCAAAGAGCGTTTTCTTCAAAATTGTGTTTCCACAGGCACTGCGCTATGTGATCCCGGCCATGATTTCAGAGTTGGTTATCGTGCTGAAGGATACCACCTTTGCCTATGTAGTAAATTATGCGGATCTGATGCAGAATGCGAAGGTACTTATCAGTAACTACGATGCGTTGCTGTCCGTATATTTGGTAGTGGCAATCATATATATTCTGATAAATTATGTGTTAAATAAAATCTCTGTAGCGGTCGCCGGGAGAGGTCAGAGACCAGAATCAGGAAGGAGCAGATAGATATGGAACAGGGAGAAAAAGTGCCGGTAATTGAACTGCGGCATGTAGATAAACATTTCGGGGACTTACATGTATTAAGGGATGTTAGTCTTTCCGTAAAAAAGGGCGAGGTCGTAGTGATCATCGGCCCTTCCGGTTCGGGTAAATCCACTCTTTGCCGGACAATAAACCGTCTGGAAACGATTGATTCCGGTGAAATTTACATTGATGGAAGCAAAATGCCTCTGGAGGGGAGAAAACTGGCAGAACTTCGTACCCAGATTGGGATGGTGTTCCAGTCATTTAATTTATTTGCGCACAAGACGATCTTGGACAATGTGACAACTGCTCCCATCGATGTGCTCCACAAGCCGAAAAAGGAAGCCAGGGAAGAGGCCATGGAACTTTTAAAAAGAGTGGGGGTAGACAATCAGGCCACCAAGGTCCCGGCACAGCTTTCCGGCGGGCAGCAGCAGCGAGTCGCAATTGCCCGGGCGCTTGCCATGCATCCCAAAGCTATTTTGTTTGATGAACCTACAAGCGCGCTTGATCCGGAGATGATCGGTGAGGTGCTGGATGTTATGACAGAGCTTGCAAAAGAGGGGATGACCATGGTGATCGTTACCCATGAGATGAATTTTGCAAGACGCGTGGCAAACCGGATTATTTTTATGGATGGTGGCAGTATCCTGGAAGAAAATACGCCGGAGGAATTTTTTGCACATCCCCAAACAAAGCGGGCGCAGGATTTCCTGAATTCGATCAATGCACATTAAGAAAAGAAAGAAGGGTATGATATGTGTGAATTATTTGGCCTTTGCAGTGCAAAAAAAGTGAAATGTAATGAGATTTTGGAAACATTTTTCAGTCATGGAGTTGATAATCCGGATGGCTGGGGATTGGCTTCTTTTGATGGAAATACAGCAGCTGTGGAAAAGGAACCGATCTCAGCAGCGGAAAGTATTTATCTGAAACACCGGCTCACAGATGATATTGTTGAAGATACGCTGCTGGCGCATATCCGCAAGGCATCTAAGGGAGGTCTGGAATATAAGAACTGCCATCCGTTTAAGAGACGGGATGCGTCTGGACGGCTGTGGACGCTGATTCACAATGGCACAATTTTTAAAAGTGAAATTCTGGATGCCTATGTGGAAAAACAGAACGGTTCCACCGACAGCGAACGGATTTTGTATTACCTGATAGACTGTATAAATGAGGCGTACGAGAAAAAGGGCAGCGCCCTGACGGATAAAGAGCGCTTTGATATCGTGGATCAGGTGATTTGTACGCTTGCTCCGGAAAATAAATTAAATCTTCTGATTTACGACGGAGACTTGTTCTATGTCCATACCAATTTTTATGTGACGCTGTTTCGTATACAGAAGGGGGATACGCTTTTTGTAGCTACAAAACCACTGACCGAAGAAAAGGAGTGGGAGAGAGTGCCTATGAGTACGCCGTTGGCTTATCGGAAAGGAAAGCTGGTATATGCAGCAGAGCAGCATCCGTATGAGTTTATCGACAAGGAACCGAGGGACAGTGAGTATAAAAAGACGGTATAAATGCAGACTAGGATTCAAGCGCTTCTAACCGCTTTCTGAAATCGTCCGGAGTAAAGGTAAAAGTCTTCTTAAAAACCTTCAAAAAGTAACTATTGCTGGAATAGCCAAGTAAAGTGGATATTTCAGAGATAGTTATGGAAGGATTTTTTAATAATTGGAGAGCTTTGTTCATTCTGATTTCTAACAACAATTCTGAAAAATTTTTCCCGGAATGTTTTTTTAGTACACGCATAATCTGCCGTTCACTGTAATTATACTGCATAGCGAGCTTGGGAAGCGTGACAGTCTGGTAGTGCGTATGCATGTAATTGAGAAGTGTGCGGAACTGCTCGTCGGAGCTGTTGATGTATGGCACGGAAAATTCTGCCTCCTGTTCATGGTTTCTTAAGAGCATAAGGAAAAATTCCATTACAAGTATTTCAAGCATTTTATCACTGTATTTTTCATTGTTTTCCGATTCATTGTATGCGGACAATACGATATCTTTTAAGTGGGTATCTTTTTTACAATGCCAGATAATATATCCCTGGGAGGGATTATAGAGCGCATTGGAGAAAAGGGCGGAAAGATAATTATTGTTATTGAGCAGATTAAAAAACACAGTGTCGAATGTAGTCACACGTAAAAATAAGTCTATGATACAGCTGTTTTCATTGTGTGTTTTAAAGCAATGGGAGAAACCCGGCGGACAGAGAATGATGTCTCCATCTTCAATTGGAGTGGTGGCATTTTCGCAGATAATGGAACTGCCGTCACTGCATACCACGTAATTTACCTCGATAAACTGGTGAGAATGTAATATGTAAGGAAAATACCGAAGATTTTTGATGGCGCTCACGTTTTGGGAGGCTGGAATAAAAAAGTCTTCTCCCAGATGTGGGGAACTCCCGGCGAGAAAAAATGGGAGGGCTGGGTATTTTTTGTACCATTCTTTTTCCAGCAGGTGCATCAGACGGTCATAATCGGATGGCATGGCGTTCGATATGATTTTTGTCTGATACTCCGGGTAAGTGTTTAAAAATTCTTTTAAAAATAATTCAATCTGGTTTAATGGATTCACGTGATTTCCTCCCTGCATTGATTGGCGATGTCATAATATTATTATATCATGTCGGAATTATTCTGACATCACATACTATAATATTCTCATCAAAAACAAGGGGGATTTTTAAAATGAAAAAAGAAAAACTCAGTGTTGCTACGATACTGTCGTATGCATTTGCAACCGGCAGCGGTTATCAGATCATGGGTTCCTTGGTTGGCTCCTATCTGATGATATTTTTGACCGACACATTTGGTGTTCCGGCAGGTGCGGTAGGTGTCATTATGGTTGTCGCATCTATCTGGGATGCCATCAACGATCCGATGATGGGAACGATAGCGGATCACACAAAATCCAGATGGGGAAAATACAGACCATATTTTCTAGTTATTCCGGCGATATTGACGGTTGTGGTCGTCTTATTATTTGCATCACCGAATATCAGCACACATGGGAAGATTATCTGGACAGCTGTTTTTTATATTTTATATGGAATGTTGAGAACCGCCATAGAAATACCGAGTGGAGCACTGATTAACGCGGTGACAGATCAGCCGTCGGAGCGCAACAAGCTGATTAATGCATATACGGTTGTTATGGGAATTTTTACAACAATTACCACGTCATTTGCGCTGTCGTTTGTGTCACTGTTCGGCGGCGACAATACAGCGAAAGGTTATATGATCGTGGTGGGAGCTGCCGGAATTCTTATGACTGTCAGCTGCTGGATCTGTTTTGCGACGACCGAGGAGAGCTGTGTTGTGGAAAGTGCACAGGCTCCTCTAATGGTTGAACTGAAGAAACTGTTTCGTGTAAAAGGACTGATTTTCGTGATCCTTGCGTGGCTTGCGTCGTATACGGCATTTAATATCATGATGTCTTCTTCTGTATATTATATGATGTACTGTGTGTGCAGGCCGGATTTGATCTCTTTTTACATGCTTGATATTTCGCTTGTGGGAGTACTGGGAATCGTATTTTTAATACCGGTATTAATGAAAAAATTTGGAAAGACTGAAAAGGCGTTTGCAGCTTCACAAATTGTTGTAATCATTTGCTACATAGTAATTATGCTGTTCCGGCAAAATCTGGTGGTTCTCTTTGTGGCATCAGGTATTGCAGCCATGTTTGCAACGGCATCCATGCCGTTTAGCTCTATGACAATGTCAGAAATGACAGACCTGATATTGTTAGAATCCGGCAGCACAATGAATGGGACAATCGCAGCATTAAAGGGATTTTCCAACAAAGCCGGTATTGCAATTTCGAGTGCTGTTGTCAGCTTTACGCTCGCTGCGACAGGATACATTGCAGGCGCGGTCGGACAGGAGCCACAGGCGGTGATTACAGGAATCTCCATTGCAAGATTTCTGGTTCCGATTATTTGCGGTGTTATCATTATCCTGGCATTAATGAAATACCCAGTCACGGACGAAAAACGCGAGGAATTCCGCAAGATGTATCAGAATAAAAAGGAAAGATAGCGGAGAAAGCAGATATGAAGACAGACGAAATCAATATCAGAGACCCCTATATCATGGTGCAGGATGGAATGTATTATATGTATGGAACGAGAAGCGAGACATGCTGGGGGATGGCAGAGGGCTTTGACTGTTACAAAAGCTGTGATATGGAAAACTGGACAGGACCGATTGAGATTTTTAAACGACCGCAGAATTTTTTTGCAACAGAAAATTTCTGGGCACCGGAATGTTATTTTTACAAAGGGGATTACTATCTCCTTACCACCTTTGGCGCCGAGGACAGAAAAAAGGGAATATATTTTCTGAGATCAAAACTGCCGGAAGGTCCGTTTGAATTGTATGGCGGGCGTTTGACACCGGAGACATGGAGTTGCATTGATGGCACACTCTACTTTGGGGATGAAGGCATTTTTATGATTTTTTCACACAGCTTTGAGGACTCACCTAAGGGAGAAATGTGTATCGTGGAACTGACAGAGGATTTGTCCGGTGTAAAAGGTAAACCAGAACTACTTTTTGAAGCCAGTGAGGCTTCTTGGGCAAAGCCGGTTCCATTTGCCAAAATTGAGTTTGGAATGGATGGGGATGTTTATTTCACAGATGGAC
>CAVCFM010000207.1:0-4366 GCA_963601305.1 bacterium
CCGATACTTACTATAAGCTGACGGCTGGTAATTTCTGTGTGGCAACGGTCTGTGTGAAGGACCCGACATTGCTTGCAACCACCAAATCCATCACCGGCGAGGGCGGTGTGGATGCCTACGATCTGTTGGAGGAACTGGCAAAGTTAAAGAGTGATGTGGAACTGTATCGTGGCGGTACGGCTGAGGATTTCTTAAAATGTATGATTGCTGATATCTCAGTTGATACACAGGCGGCAACCATTTTTAACAATAATTATTCCAATATTGCCAGCACGATTGAAAGCCAGAGAATGTCTATCTCGGGTGTAGATGAGGATGAGGAGGCATTAGATCTGGTAAAATTCCAGAATGCGTACAACTTATCATCCAAGATGATTTCCGTTATGACAGAGATTTATGACAGACTGATTTTGGAAACAGGTGTATAGGAGGAGTGAAATATGCGCGTTACCAATAACATGATAATTCATAATACCACGAGAAATATCAACGGCAATAAGTCGAACGTGGATTCGCTGAACAATCAGATGACTTCCCAGAAGAAGATCCAGAGACCTTCGGAGGACCCGGTTATCGCAATCCGTGCACTTCGTCTGCGCAGTACACTCAGTGAGATTAACCAGTATTATGAGAACAATATCCCGGATGCAGAGTCCTGGCTTGAGATTACGGATGACAGTATCGACAATATTATATCCGTCATCACCGATGTGCGTACACAGTGTGTCAACGGCGCCAATGACTCGCTGACCGCAGATGACCGCAACACAATTCTGACTCAGTTGCAGAAGCTGCGTGACCAGATTTATTCCGAGGGAAATGCAGAATATGCGGGACGTACTATTTTTACAGGATACCGCACCAACCAGACACTTACCTTTATGGAAGACGATACAACGACTTCGTACGATATTCAGCAGAAGTTCAGCTACAGTGACTTACAGGAACACCGCTACTATAGCGATGAGATCACGGTGCCGACCACCAGCACGGAACTGCTTGACACCAGCTCGATTTCCAATCCGAAAGAGGGCACATTTGAGCGGATCCGTCTGGACTACGGTGGAATTGATTACCTTGTGGGAAATGATGGAACCGAACTGGACGGTACCACCAATGCGACAGGAGCTATCAACTATACCGATTCCTCAGGCAACGTGCTGGGAACGATCAATGTGACCGTCTATGATACCTTAGAGGACTGGGCTGCTGCGGGAACTGACAATACCTACGCGATTGACGAGACAGCGGGACCAAGTGTCGTATTTATCAAAGAGACCGGTGAACTGGTGCTTGGAACAGAGGCGGCATCCACGATCAAGGGTGCAAAAGCAAGTCTGGAGCTTGACTACAGCAAGACCGGATTTGACAAGGGAGAGGTTCGCCCGGAGTACTACTTCAACTGTACCGACAAGACCAATTCCTCAAATCCGATTGAATATACCAAGTTTGATGCGGATGGCAACGAGATTTATCAGGAGATTAATTACGTGGTAGCCACCGGCGGACAGACATTGACCGTCAATACACAGGCATCGGATGTATTGGATGCATCCCTGGGACGCGACGTGGATGAGCTGATCGAGGCAGTTCAGTTTGCGATCGCAGCAAACGATAAAGTAGACCAGATTAAGGAAATGATGGAGATGGAGCAGTATTCGGATGATGATTCCCAGGCTGCGCTGGAAGAGTGGCTGGCTGCAGCAAAGAAGGAATGTGACTACGCGGATGACAATATGCAAAAGCTATATAATGCTTATATTGGAAACTGCGACGATTATCTGGAGATGGCAAACCTGGCAGCTACCGATGTGGGAGCAAAAGGTGTGAGCTTAAGCCTGATCAAGAACCGCATGTCGAACCAGCAGACGACCGTTGAGACTTTGAAGTCTTCCAATGAGGATCGCGAGCTTTCAGATATCATCATCGATTATACTTCGGCATACACCGCATATGAGGCGGCATTACAGGCGGCATCGAAGATCAGCCAGAACACATTACTGAACTATATCTAGGGGGAAATGACATGAAAGCAATGACCAGACTTTTTGGGGAGATTGACATTGACGAAGGGAAAATTATCACTTTAGAGAGAGGAATGATCGGATTCCCGGATTTACAGAAATTCGCGCTGATTTACGACGAGGAAAAAGGCTTGAAGGCATCGTCTGTTATGTGGTTACAGTCCATGGACGATACACAGGTCGCTTTTCCGGTTATGCAGCCGAATCAGATCAAGCCGGATTACAACCCGATGGTGAGCGATGAGATGCTGATACCATTAGGCGAGCTGAACGAGGACAACACCTATGTGCTGGTTACGCTGACCGCAAAACCGAAAAAGGAAGACACAACCGTCAACTTAAAGGCACCGATTGTTATCAACACAGAGACCAAGCGGGGCTGCCAGTTGATCGTGGATGACGATTATCCGGTTAAGTTTAAGATTTATGAGGCGTTAAAAGAGAAAAAAGAGAAAGCGGGGGAATAGGCATGCTGGCGCTGACAAGAAAAAAGGGAGAGTCCCTGGTAATCAACAATAATATTGAGATTACAGTTCTGGAGATTCGCGGAGACCAGATTAAAATCGGAATTGCTGCCCCAAAGGAAGTTCCAGTTTATCGCAAGGAAGTATACTTGCAGATTCAGGAGGAAAATAAGGCAGCGTTGAACACCGATACAGTCGAGGCTTTGAAGAATCTTTTATAGGAACATGTTAACAAAACAGAAAATGTTTCCGATATAATGCATAGAACAATGGGGAGTGAGCCCATAGATGGCCAGTATCACATGGAGGTGATTGAGATGGAGTTGGAAAATATCAGCAGGATGTCGTATCAGGGAAGTGGAGCGGCAACTACTGCATCGGGGGCGCAGGAAGGCGCATCTGCAAATGAGACGGCAGCTGCGGACAACAGCGCAGAAAAGCTACAGATAACAAGTCCACAGGATGAGAAGGGAACGTCGCAGGAAGAAAAAGCATCGAACCCTCAGATTAAAAAAGCAGTGGAAGACATGAATCGTCAGATGAAGGACTCCGTTGCAGTCTTTGGAATTCACGAGAAGACCAACCGTGTCATCATTAAGATTGTGGACAAAAATACCGATAAAGTAATTAAAGAGTTCCCACCGGAAGAAACTCTGGATATGATTGCAAAAGTGTGGGAAGTTGCAGGAATTCTTGTAGATGAGAAGCTTTAAGGATTTCTAAGAAAGGAAGGAAACATATGCCAATTCGTATTACAGGTTTGAATTCGGGACTGGATACAGAGTCAATTATCTCGGCACTGGTATCCTCTTACAATTACAAGACACAGAAGTATCAGAAAGCGCAGACAAAATTATCCTGGAAGCAGGATGCGTGGAAATCATTAAATACAAAAGTATACAGCTTTTACAGCAGCATCAGTAATCTGCGCTATTCATCAGCGTATAATCTGAAGTCAACAACCGTGTCGGATACGACAAAAGCCACAGTGAAAGCGTCCACCAGCGCACCGAATGGTACACAGTCATTGAATATCATTTCAGTTGCACAGGCAGGATATCTGACCGGTGGTAAGCTTGCAAGCAGCACGACCACAAGCACAACGCTGGCTGAGTTGGGTTACACCGGCGGAGACGGGACTATTGATGTGACCATGGGAGACGGAACCACAAAGAGTATCTCTGTAACTCAGGGCACAACCGTCAGCAGTTTTATTAGCTCGTTAAAGGATGCCGGATTGTCAGCCAATTTTGATTCGACCAATATGCGTATCTATGTCAGTTCATCCAAGACAGGAGCAGACAACGATTTTACGTTGACCGGATCTAATACAGATGGTGTGTCCGCGTTATATGCATTGGGACTGAGTGTCGATTCCGATGCGACACAGGCAACCTACGATACCTATACCAAATATTACGATGCAGATGGCAATCAGCTGACACAGAATGTGGTAGATGCGATCAATGCATATAAGACCGCACAGGAGACTTACAACACCAAGTCGGCACAGAACAGTAACCTGACAGCAGCGTATGGATACGCATCTGCTTATGCGGCAATGCAGAGTGCATTAAGCGGATTATCCTCCGATGATCAGGAGAGAATGAAGACGCTTCTTACCATGACAGCAACACAGCGCACTAATACGCTGATGGATGATGATGGCAATGTATACAGTTCTTCTACGACGGATAGTGATGGCAACAAGATATATAAGAATGATGATGGCAGACTGATCAAGGCTGTTACTACGACGGATTCAGATGGCAACAGCACGACTGCATACTATGAGGTGGAGGAGAAGACCGGAGACACCGGTACCTACTATGAGGAGACGACGGGAACAGCGCTTACGGACGTGGCACGTTCCGCGGA
>CAVCFM010000208.1:0-12294 GCA_963601305.1 bacterium
CTCATCAAATCCGGTATAATTTCCGGTACAGCCGGATGCATCATGTATACACAGCATTCCCCCCAGTTCGTATAATGCCGAACATATTCCCGAATAATCCCCCGCAAAAGGAGGCAGATATCTATATAATCTTTTCATTACACCACTGCTCCATATTCTTCTATCATTTTTCTTAAATCTGCTTTTTTATCAACTGCTTTTTCTATCATGTGCATCAGGCGTTGCACACCATCATAACCAAACATTCCCTCATCCTCGGACAGATCCACAACATGATCACTCTGCCTTAGATAAGCTCCCTCGAACCCGATTGCCACCGCCCTTGTATCCGGGTTATCTCTTACCGCAACCTTATGGTGTTGTGGCTGGTTTATTTTAATGGTTTTATGCAGTTCCAATAATTTTTCAAATGATCCTTTTTCTACAGAACTCACATTTTGTGCAATGACTTCCGTAACATTAAAACCATAGCGGTACAGTGCCAATGCCAGAGAAAATGGTCTTAAAACCGCACTGTCTGATACAATGACCGGTATGTTGGCTGCTTTCTGGACTGCTCTTTTTATTGCCTGGTCTGTCTCTTCTTTTTCCTTCGTGAAATCATATCTTTTTTCTGTTTTCAAAAACACTTCAATTTCCTGATAGGTATGCTCGATCTCATCCACATCATAAGAAACATATCCACGCACCGAAGAAGTAGCATATGTTTTATCCACATAATCCGCTGCATAAGCTGCCGCCGGAGTCATAACCAGGTTGTATCTGCTCCGTCCCATCTGACTGTACTCCTCAAAATCCTTACAGTTTGCGATCTGTTTTACTTCCTCAATTCCATGAAATCTCAAAAAATCATGTATCTCACATTTTTGGGGTATCGGTTCAAAGGTTCCCAGCAGATTAATTGCATTTTTCTTTTCCTTTTGTGCTTCCTCTTTCGGAATTGCAGAGAGCATCGATTTATAGACAGTTACTAACGGCGGCATACTTGTCTCCATTGCGATCGGATTCATGTGACATGCACGGATCGTGATTCCTTCATACTTCTTTTCTAACTGTCTTGCCACCATGTCTAAATCTGTCCCTATAAAATCATCCAGGCAGGATACGAATAAAAACAAAACCTTTATTTTTTCCTTCGTCCCTTCCAAAAGTTCCGCCGTGCCCTCTTCTATGATCCTGTCATATCCCTCCACAATATCAGCCGGCGTGATATACAGATATGAAATTCTGTTTTTGTAACCGTGCTGAATTGCTCCCAATGCTCCGTGCCTGAAGCAGGCTGAAGGACAGATGAACAACAGATAGCTTTCCGGGATCAGCGCCGCGACACGGATAATTCCCCAGCCGCCATGTCCCGGAGAAGTGTAGTGTAACGTTTTCTCAAAGCAGGCATTTCCACACATTTTACAACTCCTTTCTTTCACAGCGTTCTATCATTTTTTCCGCTAAACTCTCATAGTCTTTTGCAATGTCAGAATCCGGCAGTGCTTCGATCACGGTCTGCCCCAGTTCTTCTGCCCTTTGGACATCATCGCTTCTGCGGATAACCTGGATTACTTCATTGCCGGATTCTTCCGCAAACTTTTCAACGATCTCCCTCTCATTTTTTACCTTGCGCTCATTTAAAATAACCCCTGCAACCCTTGCATATCCTCTGTTTTTGAAATTATCTACCGCTTTCGTTATGTTATCCGCAGCAAATAGTGCCATCATTTCTCCGCTTGTTACAATAAAAATATGTTCTGCATATCCATCACGGATCGGCATTGCAAATCCGCCACAGACAACATCTCCCAGCACATCGTACAAAACAATATCCGGCTTATACACCTCGAACGCCTGAAGCTCTTCCAGTTTCTGAAATGCAGTTATAATCCCAAGTCCCGCACAACCGATTCCCGGTGTCGGTCCACCTGCTTCCACACACAAAACACCGTTGTACCCTTCGTATACAATGTCCTCCAATGTTACGTTATCTTCTTTTTCTTTTATTTGTTCCAATACAGTGCGTATTTGCTTTTTATGTAAAAGATTTTTTGTAGAATCTGCTTTTGGGTCACAACCAATCTGCATCACTTTATATTTTTTTGACAGAGCAGCGGCCAAATTAGAGGTCGTCGTTGATTTTCCGATTCCCCCTTTTCCATAAATCGCTATTTTTATCATTAAAATGTCCTCTCTTTTCTTGAAAAAATATTTTTTGTATTATATTATTGATATTGATTAGTCATGACTAACTGAAACTGTTTGTTATGCTATCATATTTCTTTTTGAATTACTGTTGCACATGCAACACTTTGGAGATTGTTAATGAAAAGATATATCAATTTATTAAGTAATACAGACTTTTTTAAAGGGATTCCAGCTGAAGAATTATCTTATTTTCTCTCTTCCCATATCTGTTATCTCAAAGACTACGAACCCGGCATCACAATTTATTGCAATGGAGCTCTGATTAATTATGCGGGAATTATTTTAGATGGAAATATTGACATCATTCATTCATCTTCTTCCGGCAATGACACAATTGTAAACCGGCTTTCGAGAGGAGACATGTTTGGAGAATCTTTTGCCTGTGTAGGCATAAAAAATGCACTTTCAGAGATGAGAAGTGTTACTTTCTGTTCGATTTTATTTATAAATATCCATAAACTGATTTCAGATAACAGCTGTCTGGAGAATATCCGTATGCCCTTGATCCGTAATATCATGAAATCCCTGGCTCAGAGTAATATCTCTTTGAATACAAAAATACAGCTTCTCACACAAAAAACTTTGCGTGAGAAGCTGCTTACTTATCTTCATATGTTGTCAGTCCAAAATCAGTCTCTGGAATTTGATCTACCCTTTAACAGGGAACAACTTGCATGTTATCTTGCCTCTGAACGAAGCTCTGTATGCCGTGAACTCGGAAAACTGCAAAAAGAAAATATCATTCGTCTAAACAGAAATCACATTATCCTTTTACAGAATCTGTAATTACTTTTACTCTTCGTCGTCTGTTTCCTCTCCGTCTTCTTTTGCACGCTCAAGGAGTTCTTCGAGAAGCTCATCGTCTGTCTCGGTCGGCATCTGTCCGGCAGCTTTCTTCGCATTTTCTGCTGCAAGCGCCGCACTCATCGCTTCCTCTTCCTCTGTCAAAAGTTCGGAGTCATCGGCATTGTCCATCAGACTCTTATCCTCTCTGACTTTTGCCATGTTTGCCACTGTGACATTCTCGTCTAAGTTGATAAGCTTCACGCCGGAAGTGATTCTTCCCAGCAGTGCCGTGTCCGCCACACGAATACGGATGATAATTCCCTCGGTGGTGATCAGCATAACTTCGTCGTCCCGGTTTACCGCCTTGACTCCGATGATGTTACCGGTCTTCTCGGTAATCTTGTAGCATTTTACACCCTTACCACCACGGATCTGTGCAGTAAATTCGGATGTCAGTGTGCATTTTCCAAGACCTTTTTCGGATACGATCATCAGGGATTCTCCCTGGGATTCCATCTGCATGCCGATAACCTCGTCACCGTCTGCTAAGTTCATACCGATGACACCCATGGAGGTACGTCCTGTCTTACGGACGTCGGTCTCCTTGAAACGGATACACTGACCATACTTGGTCACTAAGAAGATATCCTGGTTATTGTCAGTCTTCTTGACCTCGATCAGCTCGTCATCCTCTCTTAAGTTGATGGCTGCAAGACCTGTCTTTCGCACATTTGCATAGTCGGTAATCGGTGTCTTTTTCACGATTCCGTTCTTCGTTGCCATGAACAGGAAGTGTCCCTCGGTGTATTCCTTGATCGGGATGACTGCCGTAATCTTCTCGCCCGGCTGTAACTGGAGCAGGTTGATGATCGCAGTTCCCCTTGCGGTGCGGCTTGCCTCCGGGATCTCGTAAGCTTTCATGCGGTACACGCGTCCGGTATTGGTAAAGAACATCAGGTAATGGTGGGATGTTGTCATCAAAAGTTCTTCGATGTAATCGTCCTCGATGGTCTCCATTCCCTTGATTCCCTTACCGCCACGGTTCTGGGCACGGAAATTGTCGATGCTCATACGCTTGATATATCCAAGCTTTGTCATCGTAATAACTGTGTTAGTTACCGGGATCAGGTCCTCCATGGAGATATCATACTCGTCAAATCCGATGGATGTTCTTCTCTCATCGCCGTATTTGTCAGCGATTTCGAGAATCTCGGTACGGATAACGCCAAGCAGGATCTTCTCATCAGCAAGAATTGCTTTCAAGTCAGAAATACGCTTCATCAGATCTGCATATTCTGCCTCTAACTTCTCGCGCTCCAAACCGGTCAACGCACGCAGACGCATGTCCACGATTGCCTGTGCCTGCACATCGGTCAGCGCAAAACGCTCCATCAAACGCTCTTTTGCCTCAGGAGTATTTTTGCTGCTGCGGATAATATTGATCACTTCATCGATGTTGTCCAAAGCAGTCAGTAAGCCCTGCAAAATATGGGCGCGCTCCTCGGCTTTGTTCAGATCGTATTTTGTTCTTCTTGTCACTACGTCCTTCTGGTGCAACAGGTAGTAATTTAACATCTCGCAGAGGTTTAAGACCTTCGGCTGGTTGTCCACCAGTGCCAACATGATGACACCGAAGGTATCCTGCAGCTGTGTATGCTTATAGAGCTGGTTTAAAACTACATTTGCATTGACATCGCGGCGCAGCTCGATACAGATGCGCATACCCTGACGGTCTGACTCATCGCGCAGATCTGTGATACCGTCAATCTTTTTATCTCTGACAAGCTCTGCGATCTTCTCGATCAGACGCGCTTTATTTACCATGTACGGAAGCTCGGTGACAACGATACGGCTCTTGCCGTTTTGCATCGGCTCGATATTTGTCACGGCGCGGACGCGGATCTTGCCACGACCGGTACGGTACGCTTCGTTGATGCCTGCTGTTCCGAGAATGGTTGCTCCGGTTGGAAAATCCGGTCCTTTTACGATGGAAAGCAGTTCTTCGATATCGGTGTCACGATCTTCTAAAATCTGGTTATCGATAATTTTTACCACTGCATTGATCACCTCACGGAGATTGTGCGGTGGGATATTGGTCGCCATACCTACTGCGATACCGGTGGTACCGTTTACCAGAAGGTTCGGATAACGGGACGGGAGCACGGTAGGCTCTTTCTCTGTCTCATCAAAGTTCGGCACAAAATCAACCGTGTCTTTGTTGATGTCAGAGAGCATCTCCATGGAAATCTTGCTGAGGCGCGCCTCGGTGTATCGCATAGCTGCGGCGCCATCGCCGTCCACGGAACCAAAGTTACCATGTCCGTCTACCAATGTGTAACGGAAGGACCAATCCTGTGCCATGTTTACCAATGCACCGTAGATGGAACTGTCACCGTGTGGGTGATATTTACCCATGGTATCACCGACGATACGGGCACATTTACGATGTGGCTTATCCGGACCGTTGTTCAACTCTATCATGGAATAAAGCACACGACGCTGCACCGGCTTTAAACCATCTCTTACATCCGGCAGTGCTCGCTGGGCGATAACGCTCATGGCATAGTCAATGTAGGAGCTCTCCATTGTTTTTTTCAGATCCACATCATGTATCTGGTCAAAAATTTTATCATCCATTCTAAAATTTCTCCTTTATGCTGAAGAATGCAAAAACAGCATTCTTCTAATGCCAAAATAACGGAACGTTATTTTGGCTATTTAGATATCAAGGTTCTGCACGTATTTTGCATTCTCTTCGATGAATTCACGACGCGGCTCTACCTTATCACCCATCAGGGTTGTGAAAGTCACATCAATCTCGGAAGAATTTTCCTCGTCGATCATGACACGCTTTAAGATACGCTTCTCCGGATCCATGGTGGTCTCCCAGAGCTGCTCCGCATCCATCTCGCCCAGTCCTTTGTATCGCTGGATCTTGTTGTTGCCGTCACGGCCGATCTCGGTAAGGATCTGATTCAGCTCGTTGTCATCGTATGCATACCATACGGATTTGTTCTTTTCGATCTTGTAAAGTGGCGGCGTTGCCAGATATACATGTCCCTGCTTGATCAGTTCCGGCATAAAACGATACAGGAATGTCAGCATCAGGGTTGCAATATGGGCACCGTCGACATCGGCATCGGTCATGATGATGATCTTGTTGTAACGCAGTTTTGAGATATCAAAATCTTCATGGATACCGGTACCAAACGCAGTGATCATGGCTTTGATCTCTGCATTTCCGTAAATCTTATCGAGACGCGCTTTCTCCACATTCAAAATCTTACCACGCAGCGGAAGAATTGCCTGGGTTGCACGACTTCTCGCTGTCTTTGCGGAACCGCCCGCGGAATCTCCCTCTACGATGAAAATCTCACAGTTCTTCGGATCTTTGTCCGAGCAGTCTGCCAGTTTACCAGGAAGAGACATTCCCTCTAAAGCTGTTTTTCTTCTGGTCAGATCTCTTGCTTTTCTCGCAGCCTCTCTCGCGCGCTGCGCAAGCAGGGACTTCTCGCAGATATTTTTTGCAACAGCAGGGTTCTGCTCCAAGAAGTATGTCAGCTGTTCGCTCACGACAGAATCTACTGCACCGCGGGCCTCGCTGTTACCTAACTTCTGCTTGGTCTGACCCTCAAACTGAGGCTCCTCGATCTTGATACTGATAATCGCAGTCAGTCCCTCACGAATGTCATCGCCGGTAAGCGGTGCTTCGTTCTCCTTTAAAATCTTATTGGCACGGGCATACGCATTAAACGTTTTTGTCAGTGCGTTACGGAATCCGGCAAGGTGTGTTCCGCCCTCCGGGGTAATGATGTTATTGACAAAACTGTATGTTGCATCGTTGTAGGAATCGTTGTGCTGCATCGCCACTTCGACATAGACATTATCCTTGGTTCCTTCACAGTAGATAACATCCGGGTAAAGTGCCTCTTTGCTTTTATTTAAGTATGTGACAAATTCCTTGATACCGCCTGCATAGTGGAACTCGTGGCTTCTCTCCTTTTCCTCTCGGGTGTCGGTCAGCACAATGCGGAGTCCCTTCGTCAAAAATGCAGTCTCTCTCAGGCGCTGCTTTAAGGTATCGTAGTCGTATACGGTCTCCTCGAAAATGGTCGGGTCCGGATGGAAGGTAACCTTGGTGCCGTGCTTCTCCTTGTCGCACTCACCGATCACTTTTACCTCATCTAACGGTTTTCCGATCTTATAGCTCTGGGAATAAACGCTTCCGTCTTTGTAGACTTCTACCGTAAGCTTGGTAGAAAGTGCATTTACAACGGACGCACCTACTCCGTGCAGTCCGCCGGATACCTTATATCCGCCACCGCCGAATTTTCCGCCGGCATGAAGAACTGTATAAACGACCTCCAATGCGGACTTTCCGGCTTTGTGGTTCATTCCCACCGGAATACCACGTCCATCATCCTCTACTGTGATCGAGTTGTCCGGATTAATGGTTACTTCGATATTTTTACAATATCCTGCTAAGGCTTCATCAACAGCATTATCTACAATCTCATACACCAGATGATGAAGTCCTCTCGCTGAAGTACTGCCGATATACATTCCGGGTCTCTTTCGAACTGCTTCAAGACCCTCTAATATCTGAATTTGGTCAGCTCCGTATTCATTCTCTGTTCCCATATTTTCCTCCGATATCCAAAGACGCTCTCGTCTTTATTCCACTGATTTTTCAAAAACATGCCCGCTTACCACTTCAAACACTTTGTTAATGTGAAACCGGTTGCGGACAAATTCATCCAATCCAGTACATGTTATAATTGTCTGGGTATCATAAATATTGTTCAGCAAATAGTTTTGGCGATTGCTGTCAAGCTCCGACAAAACATCATCGAGCAAAAGAACCGGCGCATCATGAATTGACTGTTTCACAAGTTCTATTTCCGATAATTTCAAAGACAGGGCAGATGTTCTCTGTTGCCCCTGAGATCCGAATTTGCGAATATCCACTCCCCCGATGGAAAATGACAGATCATCGCGGTGCGGTCCTACTGTCGTCTGGCAGAGTTTGCAGTCTTTTTCCCTCGCCCTGCTCAGTTCGTCTTCAAAAAATATATCTTCGATATTTGGCTCATAGCTCAGATCCAGTTCTTCTTTTTCTCCGGAAATCCGGTAGTGAATGTCATGGACAATCCCGCCGAGTTCCTCGATGAACTGCATCCGTCTTCTGATAATGCGCTTTCCAGTTTCTACCAGCTGCATATCCCATACGGGAAGTGTATCCGATAAATCCGGTCGGTAAACCATATCTTTTAATAATTTATTGCGCTGACCAAGTATTTTGTTGTAATTCGTAAGGTCAGCCAGATAAATCTTATCGAGCTGGCACAGTTCGGAATCCAAAAATCTTCTCCGCTCAGCCGGACCGTTTTTTATGATATTTAGGTCCTCCGGCGAAAAAAATACGATATTTAAAATTCCAAACAATTCGCTGGCACGCTTAATCGGAACCCGGTTGATGGCAATTCCCTTGGAACGGTTCTGTTTCAAATGCATGTCAATCTGGTATTCTTTGCCCTGACGGACGACGACGGTCCGGATGTGCGACTCCGCTTCTCCAAACCGTATCATCTCTTTGTCTTTGCTTCCCTTGTGGGATTTGGTCGTTCCACTCATATACGCAGATTCCAGGATATTGGTCTTGCCCTGCGCATTGTCTCCATACAAAATATTGGTTCCATCATCAAAAGAAATATTAAGCTCTTCATAATTGCGAAAATTCTTCAATTCGATGGATTTTATAATCATTTTACAATCTTCACCGTTTCTCCGTTGTAAGAAACAATCTCACCACCGTGCAGCTTTTTGCCGCGCTGGGTCTCCACCTGGTCATTGACTTTTACAAGTCCATCTAAAATGACCATCTTTGCCTCCACACCGGAATCCACCAGGCCGGCTTTTTTCAAAGCCTGACCAAGCTTGATAAACTCGTCGTCTTCTCTAATATTGATTTCTATCATAGTTACTCCCTGGCTTTATACTGTAGCCGCGTTAAAGTTTACCGGAAGAATCAGGTAGATAAACTTGCCCTCATCGTCCTTAATGAAACAAGGTGCCTTTGGATTTACCATATACAGGCTGACTTCTTCCTCGTCAATGACACGAAGTGCATCGATGAAGAACTTCGGATTGAATCCGATTAGGATATCCTTGCCTTCTTTTGCAATATCAATATCTTCATTCATGGAACCGATGAAGGAATTAATCTTTAATTCCATGTTGCCATCTGTCACATTCATGATGATTGGTTTTTTGTCTCCCTCTTTTACAAGAAGTGTCGCACGGTCGATACAGTTCAACAGTTCACGCTTGTTGATCTTAACCTTAGTCTCATAGTCAGAAGAAAGCATCTGCTCGATCTTGAAGTACTCTCCTTCGATCAGACGTGATACAACTGTGGTATCGTCAAACTCAAAGACAATATGATTGTCTGTCAGATAAATCTGGACCTCTTCCTCTGCACTTCCAGGTAAAATCTTACTTACCTCCTGCAGAGTCTTACCAGGAACGACTACTTTCTTGTGGTCGTAGTTTTCCTTTAAATCGATGTTGCGGATAGAGATACGGTGTCCATCTAAGGATACCACTTTCAAATGGTTCTCTTCGATCTCGAACAACTCACCGGTCATCAGCTTGTTGTTGTCATTGTCGGCAATGGAAAAAATCGTCTGGCGAATGACTTCTTTTAAGGTGAACTGCGAAATATGGATTGCTTCGTTGCGTTCAATATATGGAATATAAGAAAAATCATCTCCGGATTTTCCTACAATGTTAAATTTTGCTTTTTCACAGGTAATAGTTGTCTTAAAGGAGTTATCTGTTTCGATCACAACATCGCTGTCAGGAAGTTTGCGTACAATCTCAGAGAAAATCTTGGCATCAAGTGCAATGACACCACGCTCTACGATCTCTCCTTCTATCTTAGTCTCAATTCCTAACTCCATATCATTTGCAGTTAATTTGATATCATTGGTGGATGCATCGATCAAGATACATTCTAAGATCGCCATAGTCGTTCTGGTCGGAACTGCTTTTGATACAATATTTACACCATGCAGTAAATTTGATTTGGAACAGATTAATTTCATTATGTTGGTAACTCCTTCCTGTGGATGGTTGCCACTGTGTACAACTCACAGCGCCAGCCATAAAGATAATTATTAAAAGATATTAAAAGTATTCTTCTTAGGGGGTGTTAATAAGTGTATAACCTCCAAAACCTCAGAAAAATCAAGGCTTTCAGAATCGACACGAACGGGTATAACCATGTGAAGATCCTGCGGATTGGGCTTGGATAACGTGTGAATAAAAAATCAGGTTCACGTGAAGGTCAAAACAAACCAGGTTAACATAATAAACGTTATCCAACCTCTTAAACAATTCTTTCACAAGATATCAACAAAAAATTGTGAATATCTTAATTTGGGTTGATTTTCTTCTTAATGGTATCGATGAGCCCCCTCGTGGTCTCGTTTGACTCGTACTCTTCGTCGATCTTATTGATACCGTGTATGATCGTGGAATGATCGCGGCCACCCAAAAGAGAACCGATGGAGTCGAGGGATGTATCTGTCATATTCTTACACAAATACATCGCAATCTGCCTCGGTCTTGCAATCTGGCTGCTGCGATTCTTGGAAATCATCTGGTCAATGGAAATCTGGAAATGCTCAGAAACCACCTCAATGATAAGCTGCGGCGTAATCTCCTTAGGCTTGTCCGGGGTGATGATGTTCTGTAATTCTTTTACAGCAATTTCCATGGTGATCTCGGTTTTTTCGAGATTCGAGTAAGCTAATAATTTGTTGAGGGCGCCCTCTAACTCACGAATGTTGGATTTGATGTTGTTGGCGATGTACTCTAAGATCTCATCGCGGAGCAACATCTCGTCGGCTTCGACTTTTTTGCGAAGGATTGCCATTCGTGTCTCATAATCCGGTGTGCCGATGTCCGCCATCAGACCCCACTCGAATCGGGAACGGATACGCTCCTCTAAGGTCTCCATCTCTTTCGGAGGTTTATCGGATGTAAGGATAATCTGCTTTCCGGCAGAGTGAAGCGCATTAAATGTATGGAAAAATTCTTCCTGGGTACTTTCTTTTCCTATAATAAACTGAACGTCGTCGATCATAAGAACGTCGATGGTTCTGTATTTTTCACGGAACTTATTCATGGCAGCTGCATTACCGCTTCGGATAGACTCGATAACCTCGTTGGTAAATTCCTCGGAAGTTACATAAATAATGTTCGCATTCGGATTGTTTTCCAAAATGAAATGTCCGATGGAATGCATCAAGTGGGTCTTGCCGAGTCCCGGACCGCCGTAGATATAAAGCGGATTGTAAGTCTCGCCCGGAGATTCTGCCACGGCAAGCGATGCCGAATGTGCAAAACGGTTATTGTTGCCGACGACAAATGTATCAAATGTATAGTTCGGATTGAGGTTAGACTTATCCCCTTTGTCTGCAAACGCAGCTTTTTTTGATTTTGACTTGGAGGATCCGATATTTTTCGCCTGTTCCGGGAGGATAAACTGAATCTCATATTCCGTGCCGGTAATCTCAGCGATCGCTACCTTCAGCGGAAGATAGTATTTTTTGGAAATATAGCTCAGTGTCATCTGTTCCGATGGAACAAGAATATATAATGTATGATCCTGTACACCGTACACTTCGAGAGGACGAATCCAGGTATCAAAAGAAATGTCACTGATTTCATGCTCCGTTTTTACGGTTCTAAGGATTTCATCCCATTTCTCTAAAATTAAGTCCATGTTAACGCTCCGATTTCTAATATTCTTAAAAAATCCTACACATTCCTATATTACAACATTTCTAACCTCATATCAATGATTAATTTGGGTGGGTAGGGGGAATAGGGTCTGGTGGATAAAAGCTCGGATACAGGCAAATATGAGCCTTTGAACCACTTATCCATATATTATCCATACGTTATCCCAGACTTATCCATAAGTTATCCAGTTGATAACGGGTATTTATCAACAAGTTATCCACATTTTGGGGATAACTTATGTAAATCCCGTAAAATGGGCAATTATGAACAGTCAAAATGACAACTTTTTTGTGGATTTCGTGGAAATGGCAGCAACTAGATATAGTTTACATGAGTTTCTTCCTTATATATATAGTGGTAAAAAAGTGTTTTTGTGGAAAAGCTGTTGAAATTCAAAAATTTGCCACAAAAGAAAGCGATAAATATTGCTTGACTTGCGCGGTTTTTCTGATATAATTGAGAATGATGTTTTTTAACGTAGAGGAGGTGAATGCGATATGAAGA
>CAVCFM010000209.1:0-5689 GCA_963601305.1 bacterium
CTGTTACAATTTTTAAAGCCGTCCTTTTTCTGTCCGGTGCTGGCGTTCATTGGCATTCTGTTTGTGATGTTTTCGCATAACGTGCAGAAAAACCAGGTGGGTTATATTTTGCTTGGATTTGCAATCTTAATGACAGGAATGGAGATGATGAGCAGCGCGGTGGAGCCGCTTGCGGATGTCCCGGAGTTCACCAGCATCATGACAAAGTTCAGTAATCCGATCCTTGGTATGCTGGCAGGCACGATCATCACAGCAATCATACAGAGCTCGTCGGCATCGGTGGGTATTTTACAGGCGCTATGTGCCACCGGGTCGGTTTCCTTTGGTGTTGCAATCCCGATCATCATGGGACAGAACATTGGAACCTGTATCACGGCAATTATCTCTTCGATAGGAGCCAACCGCAATGCAAAGCGTGCAGCGCTGATCCATCTGTTTTTCAATCTGATCGGAACCACGGTATTTGTGCTGGTATTTTACAGCATAGGCCTGTTTGTGAAGTATGCATTTTTGACGGAGGCGGCAAGACCGTCAGATATCGCGGTAATCCACAGCGGATTTAACATTGCGGCAACCATATTTTTACTGCCATTTCACAAGCAGCTGGTGCAGTTATCCTATGTGGCACTGCCGGTAAAAGAGGAGGAGAAGGAGCCGGAGGATGCGGTGCTCTCACTTTTGGATGAGCGGTTTTTAACGGAGACTTCCATTGCAAAAAATCAGGCGGAGCGCGCGTTAGAGCTGATCGCCGGGGAGCTCATCGAGCATGTGGAGATGTTGATCGCGCTTTTCAGACAGCATGAGCTTATGGGTAAGCAGCCGCCGTACAGTGAATTGTTCATGATGGATGAGCGCTTTTCACAGCTCAATCAGTATCTGGTAAAAATTGCTGCGGAAACGACTGCGGAAGAGGACAGCAAGGAGGTCAATGTATTGCTGCAAAAGTGTGGCGAGATGAAAGGGATTGCAGAGCAGCTCAGACTGATCGCGGAGCGCTTGGAAGCGGTTGCGGAAAAGAAGAAGGTGTTCTCGAAGTCGGCGGAGGAAGAGCTGGCTGATCTGCTGGATCAGGTGCAGATGATGTTAGAGGAAGAACTTCCGCGGGCAAAAGAGGAGACACCGGTGTTATGCAAGAGTGCCATCGAGTGGAGAGAGTCCCTGCACAAACAGGTCAAGGGACTTAAGAAGGACCATATGAAGCGTCTGCGTGGCGGGAAATGCCAGGGCAAGGCAGGAATCTGTTATATGGATGTGTTGTCTGCCTGCGAGCAGATTGCGCTTCATGGTATCTATATGGAAGAAGTGGAGGAGAACAATTAGTGGATCAAAAACAGTTCCGCGATAAACACGATGCCACAGCAGGAGACGGCGACCTGAAACAGGCTTGCGCCAAAACGTGCGGCGATGATGCCGATGGCGAGTGCTAAGGCGCCGGAGACCGGGCTCTGCGTCGCATCCAAAATGGCAGGAAACGTCATGACTGCTAAGGTAACGTATGGTACATAATATAAGAAAGACTGGATAAACGGGCTTTTGATCTGTTTTCGCAGCAGCGTTAAAGGCAGTACGCGGATGGCGTAGCTGACCGCTGCCATGACAAGGATATATAAGTAGATATTGTGTGTCATTTTGTTTGTTCCTCCTTAACCGGGAATAAGATTGCCGCAAGTGCGGACAGGACTACCGTCAATACAATGGTTCTGGTACCGGCGGAGAGCGTTTTTAAAAGCGGCAGATAAGCGGCTGCGCAGCTTGCGATAAAACATACGATGACAAGACCCGTCACGATGTGGTACTTCTTCGATGCCGGTGGGATGATAATCGCCAAAAACATACCGTAGAGGGCAACGCTGAAAGCGCTCACAAGGCGGACAGGCATCAGGTTGCCGGCAAGCGCGCCCAGGGCGGTTCCGATGGACCAGCATGGCAGTGCGGTAATCACGGCACCGTATGTGTAAAACGGATTGATGTATCCGGGGCGTGCGATCGTGATGCCAAAAATCTCGTCGGTCAGATCATATCCCAGCAGAAAACGGTGTTTTTGCGGGGTATCCGGAGAGATACGCTGGCTTAGGGCACAGCTCATCAACAGGTACCTTGCGTTGGCAACCAGAGTGATCAGAGCTACCTCCAGATAGGTGGCATTCTCAGCAATCAGGGAAAAACCGGCATATTCACCGGCAGATGCATTGTTGAGCAGACTTACCAGAAATGCCTGGAACGGGGAAAAACCGATATTGGATGCGGCGATTCCCAGTGAAAAAGAGACAGCTAAATAGCCGAGACTGATTGGGACACCATCGCGCATACCTTCACGGAAGGCGCGATGGTTTTCGTTTTTTACTTCATGTTTTGTCATATCACATTCACCTTTACAAATATTTCCCTTAATTATAATCATTCCTATTGCATTAGTAAAACAAATGTTTATAATGAAATCATAAGAAAACCTTATGGAGAAACTATGATATCAAAGTACGGAATTTTTTGCAAAGTAATTGAAATGGGCAGTTTTACCAGAGTGGCAGAGGAGCTTGGATATTCGCAGAGTGCAGTCAGCCAGACGATCAAGGCCATCGAGCAGGAAGCCGGAATGACGCTGATCGAGCGGAAAAAGGACGGCATAAGACTGACTGCGGACGGGGCACAGTATCTGCCTTATATGCAGGCGATTTATGCGGCAGAGCAGGCGCTTACCCAGAAACAGGGAGAGATGCAGGGGCTTTATAACAGCACCATCCGGATCGGAACGTTTACCAGTGTGAGCCGCACACTGCTTCCGCCGCTGATGAAGGAATTCAGGACGAGGTATCCGACGGTCAATTTTATCCTGCGGCAGGGCGAGTACACCAGCATCGCAAACTGGGTGCAGGAGGGCAGTGTGGATTTCGGATTCGTGCACGCAGGCGCTGTGGATGGGCTTGCGACGGAATTTTTGTATGCGGATGAGATGATGGCGGTGCTGCCGCCGGGACATGCGCTTGCAAAAAAGAATCTGGTCAAATTGGACGAGCTGGCGGAAGAATCGTATATCCTGCTGGATGAGGGAAAGTACAGTGTGGCGATGCATGCGTTTTTACAGGCAGGGATTTCGCCGAAGGTGGCGTATGAGGTGTACGATGATTACACGATACTTGCTATGGTGCGCCAGGGACTAGGCGTGTCCATGATGTATGAGAAAGTGCTGCAGGGCTTTGAACATGGGCTGGAAGTGCGTAAAATCGACGGCGCGCCAAAGCGTTCGGTCGCCCTTGCCTATCGCAATTGGGATACCATGTCCTACGCGTCCAGGCGGTTTGTGGAATTTATCCATAAGAAATATTGATAGATAAAATGGAGGAAACTATGAAAAAAGAAATGAATTACAGGGAACTTTTAAGGGAGACGGCGATTTTGACGGTCGCGGTGGCAATCATTGCGGCAGCCGTTTATTTTTTTCTGGTGCCGAGTCATGCGTCGGTCAGCAGTATCTCGGGATTTGGAATCGTACTCTCGAATTTTGTGCCGCTGCCGTTGTCAGTGATTACGATGATATTGAATGTTGTACTTTTGATCATCGGATTTTTTACCTGTGGAAGGGAATTCGGGGTAAAAACCGTCTATACCAGCATTATGCTGCCAGTGTTTTTGGGGATTTTTGAGATGATCGCCCCGGACTGTGGTTCCATCACAGACAGTCAGGAACTGGATGTGCTCTGCTATGTTCTTGTTGCCAGCGTGGGATTGAGTATCCTTTTTAACAGGAATGCATCGTCCGGTGGGCTGGACATTGTCGCAAAGATCATGAATAAGTACCTGCATATGGAACTGGGGCGGGCAATGTCACTTTCCGGCATGTGTATTGCACTTTCCGCAGCACTTGTCTATGATAAAAAGACCGTGGTGCTCAGTATTCTGGGAACCTATTTCAATGGAATCGTATTAGACCACTTTATTTTTGACCACAACATCAAGCGCCGCGTGTGTATCATCACAAAAAAGGAAGAGGAGCTTCGCAATTTTATCATTCATGATCTGCACAGCGGGGCGACCATCTATGAGTCTATCGGTGCTTACAATATGCAAAAGCGCAACGAAATCATCACCATCGTGGACAAGACGGAGTATCAGAAACTGATGAATTATATGAATAAAGAGGACCCGCAGGCGTTTATCACGGTGTACCATGTGTCGGATATCCGGTATCAGCCGAAGGTGTGAAAATGATTGCTGTGATCAATCATTTAGTTTGTCCATGATCTTGTAGTCATGTCTGCCATTATGCTTGACAGAATATAGCTGACGATCCGCATACGAAAGAAGCTGCCAGATATCTACATTTTTGAATTGATCCAGTACAATATATCCCTGTGAAACAGTCTGTATCTTCTTGTCAGAAGCCTGATTGCGAAGCTGATGGCTCTCAGTATGCTCCTGAATCTGCTGGGCAATCCGTTCAAGTGCCGGCGTATCTACATCTACCAATAAAACAACAAACTCATCACCACCGTAACGATAGATTCCGCCGGCTCCCTTTATAACCTTTTTGATAATCTGGCTGATTGCTTTCAAATAGTGGTCTCCCTGCAAGTGACCATAAGTATCATTGACTTCCTTGAAATAATCCAGATCAATGATACCAATACCAATTCTGGTGTCGTTCTCGCTGGAATTTTTCTGTAGCAGTTTGTAATCTTTTTCCAGTTTATAGCGGTTGCCGACTCCGGTAAGCTGATCAATATCAATCTGCTTACGCTGCCTGGCATTTTCCTCATATTCTGTTTTCAACTGAATCTTATAATCAATGGTTGTTGCTCTGTCCTTCCATGTCTGAAGACACATTTTTTTGCACAGGTCAACGTATGCGTGTTCTTCCCTCCTAAGTGACTCCTGATCTCCAATTTCTTCATAGTAAGCCAGACGAAACTCCTGGATCGCTACCAGAACATCCAGATCGATCATCTCTTCTGGAATCTGTTTAAACTCACGATCCATACTGTCAAGCACTCGCTTCAAGGCCGCATACTCCTTAAGATCCAATGCCAGATTTCCCAGCCGCTCAAAGTTGTCCCAAATGTTAAAACTATCTTCGGCATTTAATATCATCTCGACCAGCCCTGGAAAACTTTTACGGACTTCCTCCTTGCGGCCTGTTTTCATAAACAACGCGCTTTGTATCGTCAGATAATGGAAACGGAGACTTGCAACATCGGACTCCTCAATATAGGTATAGGCACGATTAAGGTATTCCTCGGATTTCTCATATTCTGCGAGCTCCGTATATCCCATGCACAGATTTAAATTAGTTTTGTATGCGAGCAGGGCGAGAGTCTTGTCGCCGGCATTTTTTTCCTGCTCCTTCAAGGACAGTTCAAAATACTTGATGGATTGCTCGAAAGCACCTAATTTCTGGTATTCCGCACCAATGTTATTGTAAATCTTGGCACTTATTATCGAAACATCATTAGAGATAGATACAGAAAGTCCGGAAAGATAATGATCCAGCGCCATCATCTCATTACCTATCCCGCCATAGATAATGCCGGTCAGATTTTCCAGTTCACAGTATAACCGTGCATCTGTCTCAGGACTGATCTGCGTCGCCGCACGTTTTGCAAGGGTAAGCGCATCGCCATATTTACCTTCAATTGTCAGCTTTAAGCTTTCTTCATAGCATTCTCTGCCAAAGGAGCTTATATCCACTGTCTTG
>CAVCFM010000210.1:0-2526 GCA_963601305.1 bacterium
GTGACAAGTGTTCAGAGCATAACACGTTGGAGTGGAGAGAAGCATAGATGAGAGTTGAAGTAAAAAAGTTAAGTGATACCGCGCAGCTTCCGGTGCGTGGCAGTGAGCAGGCGGCAGGCTATGATCTGTGCGCAGACATTGCTGAAAAATTAGAAATTGCGCCGGGCGAGACATCGAAGGTTACAACGGGTCTCGCATTTGCAATCCCGGAAGGATATTTTGGTGGAATTTTTGCACGAAGCGGTCTCTCTACGAAGAAGGGACTGCGCCCGGCAAACTGTACAGGCGTTGTGGACTCTGACTACCGGGGACCGGTGATCGTGGCATTGCACAACGATTCTGCGGAAACGCGAGTAATCGAGCCAGGGGAGCGGATCGCACAGCTCATTCTGCTGCCATATCTGGCTGCGGAGTTTGATGAGGTCGAGGAGTTAGACGAGACGGACAGAGGCTGTGGCGGCTTCGGATCCACTGGTACGAAATAGCAGCCATCTCTGTGGAGGCGGGGTTATGAGAAGGAAGAAATCTGTTATAATCTGTATCGGATTAATATGCTGCATGTTTTTAAACGCACTTTGTGTGCAGCCTAAGACATGCTATGCAGCAGATACGGCAGGCTACTGCGGTGATTCGGTGTTTGTGGCGCAGATCAAGCAGGAGTGTGCCGGAAAGTCGCAGACGGCTTCGGGGAAAAAGTATTACGTTTCCCCGAAGGGAAGCGACAAAGGAAACGGAAGCAAAAGCAAGCCGTTTCGGACATTTCAAAAGGCATTTCAAAAATTAAAGCCGGGGGATACCCTATATGTGAGAAAAGGCACCTACAAAGAAAATCCTGTGATCCTGGCAAAATGCAGCGGTAAGAAGGGCGCCTATATCACCATTTCTAATTATGGCAATGAAAAGGCGGTGATAAGCGGCAAGTCGAAAAAAAGCCCGGTACTTCTTACGATAAAGGGTGCATCTTATCTGAAAATTACAGGGCTGGAGTTTACGGACGCAACAGGGCAGGATGCCTGTGGAATTTCCGTGACACCGGGTTCACACCATCTGATCATTTCCAATAATACGGTACATGACATTACGGTAAAAAATCCATATCAGCAGGACCACTGCGCAAATGGTATTTTATTGTATGGGGACAGCGCGAAAAAGAGTATCCACGATGTGTTAATCTACGGGAACAATCTCTATGACTGCCAGACCGGATGGGCGGAGTGTATCTCCGTGACTGCCAATTGCAGGAACATTAATATTGTGCAGAACACCATTGACAATACCGGGAATATCGGCATTGACCTGTCGGGAAATTATGGCTATTGCAGTGATGCGTCTAAAGATTTTCCACGAAACTGTCTTATCTATAAGAACAAAGTCAGCAACTGTAAGTCGAAGTATGCAACATCCTATGGAATCTATGTGGATGGCGGCAAACATATCGAGATACGGAGCAATCAGGTGACGAAATGCAGCGGTGGTATTGAGATCGGTGCGGAGGAAAAGCCACCGAAGGAGGCATACTCCACGGATGATATCCTGGTTGTAAAAAATACCGTCAAAAACAACAAAGAAAACGGAATCACGGTTGGCGGGTACGAGAAAAACTTAGGCTGGGTAAAGAACGTCACAATCTCGGGCAATACCTGTAAAAATAATGGCAGGAGCAATGCGATTGTAACATTGGCGAAATGCAACGGTGTCACATTGAAAAACAATGTATTCTGCAACGACTCCGGCAGTGCGGCGGTCATCTATGCAGAGTTTGGCAGCGCTTACACGAAGAATATCACATTTAAAAATAATCAGTACTCCAACGGATGTAAGGCGACAAAAACGAACTTTGTATATCTGGGGAAAACGTACACCTCATTTGAAAAGTGGAAAAAGGTTGTGGGCAAGGGTGCCGGCACCTATCAGCAGTAAGAGTTCGTCAAACTGCTTAAGAAAATATGGAAAACCCGTCGAAATGACGAAACAATAAGAAAACAGTCAAAATCACTGTAACATCCTACAAGAAATGCAAAAATTCTTTGTGTAGGCAGTCTATGGTAATTTGGGCTGTTTTTTTGTATAGTAATCTTAGTTAAAACGTAAACACTTTTTGAGGAGGTATATGTAACAATGGCAAGTTTATCATTAAAGAACGTATGCAAAGTATATCCAAACGGCTTTGAGGCTGTTAAGGATTTCAATCTTGAAGTTGAGGATCAGGAGTTCATCATCTTCGTAGGACCATCCGGATGTGGTAAATCTACTACACTTCGTATGATCGCAGGTCTTGAGGAGATTTCTTCCGGTGAATTCTATATCGATGGCAAGTTAATGAACGATGTAGAGCCAAAGGATCGTGATATCGCAATGGTATTCCAGAACTACGCTCTGTATCCACATATGACCGTATTCGATAACATGGCATTCGGACTTAAGTTAAGAAAAGTTCCGAAGGATGAGATTAAGAGAAAAGTAGAAGAGGCTGCTAAGATTCTTGACCTTGAGAAATTATTAGACCGCAAGCCAAAGGCTTTATCC
>CAVCFM010000211.1:0-2709 GCA_963601305.1 bacterium
ACGATAAGAGCATCCGGCATGCGATATACCGCATCGGCACGATGCAGTATCCGGCGCTGTTTGAGGTAAAGCGCGCCGACATTCTGGCACAGAGCGATTATCTGCGCCGGGAAAAGTTAGACTATGTGGATGCATATCAGAAGATCTACACACAGATATTAGAGCGGCATCAATGCTTAAGTCTGAAGGAACTGGCAATCGATGGGCAGGACCTGATCGCGGAGGCGGGCATGAAGCCCGGCAGGGAGATTGGCGCAAAGCTGCACGAGCTGTTGGAGCTTGTCCTAGACGACCCGGAAAAAAATACAAAACAAACGCTGCTTGCCATTGTAAAACAGGCATGAATATCGGAACCCTTTCATATGATGAAGAGACACGGTGGAATACCGTAATTCAATCATATGGAGGGGTTCTTTTGTATAATCGGCCGGAACAGGTATTAGAACAATATGAGCTGGAAGTAAATTCCGTCACCAAGGGGCGTGAAAGTTATATTTGTGATACGGATCAGGGACAGAAACTGTTAAAGGAATACCGCGGTTCCAAGGAGCGGGCGGAATTTTTGGCGCAGATGATGGAGCATCTGCACGGACAGGGACTTTTGGTGGAGCGGATCATGTGCACGAAAGAGGGCGTTCCCATTGCGGTGGGGGAGGACGAGACAAAATACATATTAAAAGACGCGTTCTTCGGGGCGGAGTGCGACACCAAGAGCCGGGACGAAATGCTGGCATCGGTGCGCCTGTTAGCGCAGATGCACAATGCATCGGAGCGGTATGAGGGGGACATCCCGGATTTTGTGCGGGGAAATCAGAAGGAACTTTTGTTTTTGTATGAGAAGCATAACCGCGAACTGAATAAGGTAAAAAATTACATACGGGCAAAAAAGAAGAAAAATGAATTCGAACTGCTGTTTTTGGGACAGTATCAGCAGTTTGCGGGGAAGGCAAACGAGGTTACGGAGCAGCTATCCGAACTTGAGATGGAGAGCGGATTGATCGGATTCTGTCATGGGGATTATAACCAGCACAATGTTCTTTTTCAGAAAAAGGGGATTGCCATGGTGCATTTTGAGAGCTTTTCCTACCAGATGCGCGTCAGCGACCTCGCCAATTTTATGCGCAAAATGTTGGAGAAGAATAGTTGGAATATGGGGCTTGGCATGGATTTTGTAAAAGCTTACGATACCGTGCGCAGACTCTCCGAAAAAGAGCTGCGTTACCTGTATCTTTATCTGGCGTATCCGGAAAAATACTGGAAGATTGCCAATCACTACTACAATGCCCACAAGGCTTGGATATCGGGGCGCAACATTGAAAAGCTGAACCGCTTTATTGCCCAGGAGGAGGAGCGGGCGCACTTCCTTGAAATGTTATTTCACTTTACCGAAAGTTAGTGTATAATAGGGGAGAACGAAGGAGCATGTTACATAACAGGAGATAAATTGTGAAATTAAAAAGATACAGTATATTGGCGCTTACGGTGCTTACCATTCTGATGGCTGGGTGTGGGAAATCCAATGCGGGGCAGTATGTCTTCGGACAGCGCTATTATAACCCGACGAAGGAGGAAACCGAAGCGACGGAACAGGTGGACGGCACGGAGAGCAACAGCAGCGATGAGGTGACGATCGGCAGCAACCTGTTTATGGTTACGAACAATGATATGCAGTCGGAATGTCTGATCCTAGAGCAGATCGCATCCGGAAAGCAGTACATGTATAACTACACCGTCACCACGCGCTTTTTAGACAAATATGGCAACCGCACCACGGTGTCTGACTTTGAGCCGGGACGTGTGATAGAGATTGACAAAAAAGATATGCAGGGAAGACTGCTTCAGGCATCGATTTCGGATGAGGTCTGGGAGTACCCGGATATCACCAGATATTCCATCGATGAGGAGCGCGGCGTATTCCGGATCGCGGATACGAATTATTCCTACGGGGAGAACCTGTTTGTGAATTCGGATGGCGCCGAGGAGAAATTGTCAGATCTGACATCACTTGATACGCTGCGGGTGGTGGGGATCGGCAGGCAGATATTGTCCGTTTCCGTGACGACCGGACACGGCGTGCTGCAGCTTTCCAACACAGAATTGTTTGAGGGCAGTTTTATCCAGATCGGAAGCAAGATTTTTTCAGAAATCACAGAGAATATGGATATGGAACTGCCGGAGGGCACTTACACGGTGGCAGTTGCCAACAACGGATACGGTGGCAGCACAGATATCGAGATCAACCGTGGCAAGACGACGGTTCTCGACCTTGACACCTTAAAGGGAGAGGGACCGAAGTACGGCAGCATCCTGTTTGCGGTGGATGTGGAGGACGCCATCGTGGTGATTGACGGCAAGGCGGTGGATTACAGCGAGCCGGTGTCATTACAGTACGGCGTGCACAGTCTGGAGGTATCTGCGAGCTCCTATGAGACATACAGCAAAAAGCTGTTCGTCAATTCCGAGCAGGCAACGATCGTCATCGGGCTGTCCGGTGAGAGCACATCGACAGACACGACCGCAGATGCGGGTACAGATACCAGTGATACGGCGGATGAGACGACTGCTGAGAGTTCTTCCGAGCAGACGGAGGAAGGCAAGGAGGGAAGCCTTGCAGGAAGCCTGGCGGGAAGCCATTCGGCGGGAAGCACATCGTCCCAAAGCACGTCAACCGGCAACGCGGTGGATGAGGCTGAGCTGGATGCGATGGTA
>CAVCFM010000212.1:0-1017 GCA_963601305.1 bacterium
TTTTTGGCACGGATGTCACCGCCGACGAGATTGCCGATCCATCCTCCATCTGCGGCTGGAATCCGGATATGTACGGTGTGCGCGACACATCTGCCGGGCAGGCATATTACGACTCCCTGATCGCGCTTTATGCTTCCTGGGGTGTGGATTTTATCAAATGTGACGATATCTGCAACACAAACCTGTATCCGGCAAATCCCTACTCCGCCCGCCACGAGATTGAAATGCTGCACAATGCCATCGCAAAATCCGGGCGCGCCATCGTCCTCTCCCTCTCCCCTGGTCCTGCACTGATCGAGCAGGCATGGCACTATGAGACTTACGCAAATATGTGGCGTATCACGGATGATTTCTGGGATAACTGGGATTTGTTAAAAGACATGTTCCACCGCTGCGAGTTATGGCAGCGCCATGTATCCCGCGGCTGTTACCCGGACTGTGACATGCTGCCTCTGGGGCATTTGGGAAAAGGATTCGGTGCGGAACGCACCACGAATTTTACCTTGGATGAGCAACGCACCATGATGACGCTCTGGTGTCTCTTCGGCTCTCCTCTAATGATTGGCGCAGAACTTACCAGACTGGATGAGCCGACGCTCTCTCTGCTGACCAATCCGCATATTTTAGCGATGCTCTCGCCGGACTTTGTCCCGCAGCAGATACGCCTTACCGATACCGATGCCGTCTGGATTGCAAAAAACAGCGCCACCGGTGAAGTCCGTCTGGCACTGTTTAATCTCTCCGACACTGCTGCGTGTATCCCGGTGTCCCCGGAACTGCTTCCCGCAGATGCAGTTTTTTATGAATTATGGGAGGATACGGCATATTCCCGGAGTTCTCTCCTGGAAGCGATGCCGCTGATTCCCGCCCATGGCTGTATGATTTTTGCATTTTCCGATTAGGATGCATCGCCGAGTAATAATTTATCCCGCTTTTCGCCGAACAGCTTTGTCAGCACGCCGAGGACTGCACCCACCAGAACGGCTGCCACAACGGTTCCGATGCCGACCGCGCCAA
>CAVCFM010000212.1:1027-2003 GCA_963601305.1 bacterium
GATAAAAGAAGATTGTTATGAGACACATGATTCGACTTACCGATTATACTTCCAAAGAAATCTACGAAATTTTTCATATTTCCGACGAAATCCGCGCCGGGAAATATAAAAATTTTCTCGCCAGGAAAACCATTGTGCTGTTTTTTCCAGACAGCAGTATCCGCACACGGGTTACCTTTGAAAAAGGTGTTTATCTGCTCGGCGGACAGTCTATCCTTTTCCCACCGGAAGCCCTCTCCAAAAAGGAAAATATCCGGGATGTCTGCGGCTACCTCAACAACTGGGCGGATGCCCTGGTCATCCGTCACAAGGACATTGCCCTGCTCGACCAAATGAAAACCTATTCCCAGGTTCCCGTTATCAACGCGCTGACGGATAGCAACCATCCCTGCGAAATGCTTGCCGACATGTACGCCCTCTCAAAAATCCGTGCTGATTTCACAAAAGATTCGTATCTTTTTTGTGGAATGAACGGAAATATCGGGCTCGCATGGAAAGAGGCTGCCCAGGTTATGAACCTTAACCTGTCCCAGTGCTGCGGCAAAGGTTACGAGATAGCCGGGCTGCCCGTCTGCCACAAGATAGAAGATGCCATTATCGGCAAAGATATTATCTGTACAGATTCACTCCCGCACGAAGTGCTCCCTGCCTTTGCAGACTGCCAGATAACCAAAAGTATCATGGAAAAAGCCAACCCGGGTGCGCTTTTAAATCCCTGCCCGCCATTTTTCTGCGGTGAGGAAGTAAGTGAGGACGTTATCGCGTCAGAATATTTTGTCGGATATGAGTTTAAAAAATGCCTGCTGGAAATCCAGCAGGCGGTGATGGTTTACTGTATGGGGTAAAATTGAGGTTCATGATTCTTTTAAGTTTTAATTGCATACATATTCTTTTCTTGTTATTATATTCGTAGTGCTACCCTATTCGGTAGGCGGTTAGTCCCTCAACAGAGGGACTGTGACCCTCTGATTACATA
>CAVCFM010000213.1:0-7471 GCA_963601305.1 bacterium
GATCTGTCCCACGTAAGGCTCCTTTAATCCCATGTCCTTGATGACACTCATCACACCAAGTCCTAAGGCACTGCCCACGTCTAATTTTCCCTGCGGATTCAACGGTAAATCCACCTGTGGCACCCGCGGAAATCCCTTGACATGTCCGGCTGCATCTGCCGTCACCGTCAGTCCCTGCGCCGGGCCGCTGCACTGTACCTGTATCGTCAGAAGGTCTTTCTCACCCTTCATCATCGTTCCCATCATCGCTGCGCCGGAAAGTAATCTTCCGAGTGCCGCCGTGATAACCGGACTGGTCTCATGCGCTACTCTCGCATCCTCCACCATATTTCTTGATGTAATGGCAAATGCCCTTATCTGACTGTCCGCTGCTGTTGCTCTGACAATGTAATCTTTCATAAAAAATCTATTTCCTCCTAATGTTTTCTATCCATACTATATCGTGAGCATAGCTCACTCAATAATTTCGCCGCTCGTCAATCATGCAAGCATGTTGACTCACTTACGCTCATTATATCACATATTACTCCTGCTTGCCATGCTCTCTCGCGATCACATAGATGCGCTCGGAATCTTTTTTTACCGGCTCTCTGGTAAACGCATCGTAAGCTGCCACAAACTCCATTCCCGCTTCCCGAAGCAGCCGCTTAACCGTCTCTAACTCATATGCCTTCTGATAATGCGTCTCCTCGTACTTGCGGTACAGATCACCCTCCTCACGGATAAACAGCGTCAAGTCATATTCGTTGATCCCCGACTCCTCGTCGAAGTAATTATCCCAGATAAAACTGCCCTCCTCGCGGTTCTCGCTGATGGTAGTCTCTCCTAATAATTCCCGATATTTGTAACAGGTATTCAGATCAAACACAAAAATGCCCTTCGGGTCGAGATAATTGTTTACCAGACGAAACACCGTCCGCAGATCATCCTCATCTGTGATGTAGTTCATGGAGTCACAGATGCTTATCACTGCCCGGACAGTGCCATACAGCTCAAACTCACGCATATCCTGTAACAGGTATAAAATCTGCCGCTCCTCTGCGTCGCCCAGTTCTGCATCGGCTTCCTCCACTTCACCCGGCTCTGCGTCCGCTTCCTCCACCTCATCCGCCTCTGCATCCGCCACTTCGTCCGGCTCTGTCTCATATTCCATCTCCCTGGCAATCTCCAACATCTCCTCGGAGTTATCCACTCCAATCATGTCATAGCCCGCCTGTTTCAACAGCCTTGTCAATTTTCCCGTGCCGCATCCTAAATCCAGCACCAGTCCGTCTGCGATGTCATACTCTTTTAGCAGACTGATTATATATCTGCTCCACTCTTCATAGGGAACATTGTCCATAAAAAGGTCATATACCTGTGCAAAACTCCGATATGCCTCCATGTCTCCTCCCATCCGGCCATTGGCCTTTTGTTTTACAACCCGCTCCTGCTATACTAACAAACGTCCCCCGGAAAAGCAACTTGATTATTTGCCATGAAAAACGTATACTTGATTTATCTATCGTTTATTTTTAGGAGACACGTATTCCATGCCTGACAAGTACGAACACTATATCAGTAAAAATATCAAAGCATTCTACCAAAGGCGGCTTTCTGCACCTATTTTTTATCTGGTTCTGCTGCTGATCTTCTGGTTTGCTTTTTCTCTGGCAGATCCACTGTTTCCGGACACACTGCCTTCCGGCACCACGTTAGAGAGTGCTTACCGGGACGATATCACTTACGTGGAGACATCTTTATCTGATTTAAAATTTACCGGATATACCCAGCAGTATCTGGGCTTTACCACCGGTTACTACTATTATACCATGCGGGGCGACGAGTGCATCATCGTGCTGCTCTCCCCAAAGACCTGTGAAGAAGGTCTTCCCTCCGTGTCACAGATTCATATTCATGCAAAAATATTGCGCGGTCCCAAATCATTTGACACACTCCTGTCCCATCTTTCCGAAGATTTAGACTGGACGGAAAATGGTATCCGCAACAAGGTTTCCGGCTATCTGCTCAGCGAACCGGGTTACGGAACAGTCTCAAATATCCTGCTGTATGCAGTGCTGTTTATCACCGGTGGATACGCGTTGATATCCCTGATATTATTTTTATTGTATATCCACTTTCCGGTGCTCTCACCGCCCTGCCAGGACCTTGCACTTTTCGGCAATCCGAAGAAGCTGTTAGATCAGGCGGAGGAAGAACTTGCCACACTGCCGCAGCTTGCCACCGAGGACATGTTCATCACCGAGCATTTTTTCATCGAGACATCCGTCTACGGCAACGCCATTGTGCCGATTGACCAGATTATCTGGATTTATAAATACTCGACACTGCACAAGTTCTTCTGGTACCATTTTAGTATTTCCTACACGCTGCACATCAGCGCCAAGCGGCACCTTTATATCCAGTGTCCGAAAAATATCAAATCCGACATTGACGGTATCATCGACTACCTTGCCGAGGCGAACCACGATATCTTAGTTGGATTCTCCGAGGAAAACCGCCTGAAAGTGCAGGAAATCCAGGGAACACCGATGCGTATCAAACGCCTGTTAGAATTTTTAAACCGCAGAATCTAAAAATGTGCGCCACAGTCACGGCGCACATTTTATTTATGCGCAAGGCTGCTTCTGCTTCCCCTCACGCATTTTTTAACGGCAGGAGGTGCTGATCGACTCGATCGCCACGGCACCGCCCCGCACTACCTCAATGCTCTTAAACTTAGACCGAAGCAGTGCGATCAGTTCATTGTTGCGCCGCTCCGTCAGCTTACACTCCAGCAGTACACTGTCATTGCCCACATCCGATACTTCCACATGAAATACCTGCGCAATCTGGAATACTTCCAACTTTTCCGCGGCATTCACGTTCAACACTTTTGCAAATAAAATCTCTTTCATATGGATAGGCACATCGGTCAGGTCGATGACCTTGATCACTTCCACCATACGGTTCAACTGTTTTTTTATCTGCTCAAATGTCACATCGTCACTGGTCACACAGATGGTCATACGGGAGATGGTCTCATCCTCCGTCGTTCCTACCGTAAGGCTTTGCAGGTTGTAGGATTTTCCAGAAAAAAGTCCGGAGACCTTCGCCAATACACCGACCTGGTTTTCTACATATAATGCAATCCATCTATTTTTCATAAGGCGCTCCTCTCTATTTCAATATCATTTCAGACATCGGATTCCCGCTTTTTACCATCGGAAGCACAATCTCATCCGTCGCTATCATAAACTCAATGATGGTCGGTGCATCTTTGTAGGTGCGCGCCTCATCAAGCGCTGCCTGGATGTCCTCCTCCCGCTCCACACGGATTCCGTGGGCGCCATAGCTTTTTGCCAGCGCCACAAAGTCCGGTGTGTACGGCGGACATGCCTCGTTCGGGCCCTTACAGCCTGCCGGGCAGGTTCTCCTTCTGCGAAGGCAGGTCGCCTCATAGCGCTTGCCGTAAAAGAGCTGCTGCATCTGCCGCACCATGCCGAGATAGTAGTTATTAAACAGGCAGATGATCACCGGAGCCTCCTGCACAACCGCCGTCGCCATCTCCTGGATGTTCATCTGCAAGCCGCCATCTCCGGAAAAGCATACGACCTCACGGTCACGGTTGCCGATCTTGGCACCGATGGCTGCCGGAAGTCCAAATCCCATGGTTCCAAGTCCACCGGAAGTGATTAACTGATGCCAGGAATCAAGCTCCAGATACTGGGTTGCCCACATCTGATGCTGTCCGACGTCGGTGACATAGATGGCATCCCCGAAGGTGCGGTTCACATGCTCAAAAATCATCTGTGGTGTCATGCCGTGGTCTCTGCGCATCTCAAGCGGGTTGACTTCATCCCACTCCGCAATCTTTTTCTGCCATTTTTCGGTGTCCTTTGACTCCGCCCACTCCAACAATTTGCTCAAAGCCAGATTGGCATCCGATACGATCGGCACATCTACCACCACGTTTCTGGAAATGGATGCTGTGTCCACATCGATATGTACGATTTTGGCATTGGGTGCAAATTCATTCAGATCCCCGGTGATGCGGTCATTAAAACGCGTGCCGATGGAAAACAGCACATCACATTCGCTGACCGCAATGTTCGCTGCATATTTTCCATGCATACCGATATTTCCAATGTATAACGGATGACTTGTGGGAATCGCGCCCTTGCCCATCACCGTCGTGACAACCGGTACCTGCATTTTTTCTGCAACCGCAAGAAGCTTGTCGTTTGCTCTGGCAATATTGATACCGCCGCCCGCTAAGATCAGTGGTTTTTTTGCCGTGCGGAGCAGCTTATACGCCTTTTTTAACTGTCCCACATGCACGCTGTCGTTTGGTTTGTAACCGCGTATCTGCACAGAAGCGGGATACTCCGCCGGTCCTGCCGCCGTCTGGATATCCTTTGGCAGATCAATCAGTACCGGTCCCGGTTTTCCCGTCGATGCAATGTGAAACGCCATCTTGATGATGCGTCCCAAGTCCTCTCTTCTGCGCACGGTCACACCGTATTTGGTGACACTTCTGGTCATTCCGACAATATCCACTTCCTGAAATGCATCGTTACCGATCAGAGAGAGCGGCACCTGTCCCGTGAAGCATACCAGCGGAATGTTATCGTAATGCGCATCCGCAAGTCCGGTGATAATATTCGTAGCGCCCGGTCCGCTGGTCACAAGACATACGCCGACCTTTCCCGTTGACTTCGCGTATCCCTCCGCCTCGTGGATCAATCCCTGTTCGTGCCTCGGTAAGACGACGTCAATTCCATCCTGCTTATATAGCTCATCAAAAAGATCTGTCACTGTTCCACCCGGATAGCCAAATACCGTGGTTACATGTTCTTCCTGTAATGCCTTGACAAATAACTTTCTACCTGTAATATCCATGTCGTCCTCCCTTAAATCCTGCGCGCTAACGCGTGCGTTCTCCTATATGATAAATCCCAATGTCTTTAACACAAATATCCATCCGGTCAGGGTAAATGCTGCCAAAAGTGTGGTCATCACGATCACACTGGCGGTCAGAACCCCGTCGTTATGCATATTTTTTGCCATGATATAGCAGCTTGGTGTGGTAGGTGATGCCAGCATGATCAGTATGGCGATCATCTTCTCCCCGGTATATCCAAGCCATGCCGCCACCGGCAGAAAAATGAGCGGCTGGACTACCAGCTTGATCATGGCTGCCGCTATGGTCGGCTTCATTTTTGCCAGCGCCTTCCGTCCCTCAAACCCAGCACCGATGGTGACAAGTGCCAGTGGAGTTGCCATCTGCGCCATGCTGCTCACGGTTTTATTCACGATCACCGGGAACTCCCAGCCAAAAAATGCCACGATAAGCCCCGCCAGAATACCTAGAATAATCGGGTTCTTTGCGATATTGATACACGCCGTCTTAATCTTTCCAGTCTGTCTGTCCGCCCCGTCATCCGTTGCCTCAAAGGTCAGCACGATCACGGAAAAAATATTGTAAAGAGGCACTGCTCCGATGATCATAAGCGGTCCCATCGCAGACGTACCATATATATTCTCGATAAACGCCAGCCCCATGACTGCCGCACTGCTCCGAAACGACGCCTGCACAAATGCGCCCCGCATCGACCTGTCTTTTAGAAAAAGCCGCGTGCCACCCCAGATTGCCCAAAAACAGACAGTACTGACAACGGCACAAAACAGAACGTACCCCGGGTCAAATACCTCCCTGATATTCACGCCCGAGATATCTTTGAACAGCATAAAGGGCAATGTCACCCTGAAATTAAAACGGTTTGCCACCGTGACAAATTCGTCATTCAACATCCCAATCTGCCGCAGCACATAGCCGATCAGCATTACTAAGAAAATCGGGAATGTCACATTGATACTGTAAATAAAATCTTCCATCTTACATCATTCTCTCGTATTTGTAAAAATAGTACTCCAGGTCAAAATACGTCTGCTCCTCGCTGTCTGCCGTGATCTTCCACTCCGGCATTTCGTCGAGGTTCGGAAAATACGCATCCGCATCATATGCAAAATCAATTTTGGTGATATGAGCCACATCACACTCGTCGATCAGCTGGCGGTAGATGGTCTCCCCTCCGATCACGTAAATGTCCTCACTGGGATATTTTTCCAGTTCCGCATGAAGCTCATCCATATCATGCACGATCACTGCTCCCGGCACCTGATAGCTTTTATCATGTGTCAGCACAATGTTGGTACGGTTTTTCAGTGGAAGCCCGTTCGGGAAGCTCTCAAGAGTCTTTCTTCCCATCACGACCACTTTTCCTGTGGTTGTCTCCCGGAAAAACTTCTGGTCTGCCGGAATCCGCACCAAAAGTTCATTTTTATTGCCAATAGCCCAGTTACTGTCAACTGCTGCGATCAAATTCATACTATTTATCCTCTTTTCTAAACCGCGATCGGTATATTTTTAATCTGTGGTCCTGTCACATAATCCTCAATCGTGATGTCCTTGGTGGTGAACTGATAAAAATCCTTGATATCCGGATTCAATGTAAACTTCGGTGCCGCATACTGCTCCCGCTCGATCAGTTCTTTTACGATCGGGATATGGCGGTCATAGATGTGCGCATCCGCGATCACGTGAACCAGCTCACCCACCTGCATATCGCAGACCTGAGCCAGCATATGCATCAGCACCGCATACTGGCATACATTCCAGTTATTTGCGGCTAAAACATCCTGCGAGCGCTGATTTAAAATCGCATTCAAAGTCAGCTTTTTATCGCCCTCCTTGTGTGTGACATTAAATGTCATACTGTACGCACAGGGATAAAGGTTCATCTCATGTAAATCCTGATGCACATAAATATTTGTCATGATACGCCGGCTGAACGGGTTGTTTTTCAGATCATAGATCACCCGGTCGACCTGATCCATCATACCCTCTTTGTACTGATGCTTCACGCCCAGCTGATAGCCGTATGCCTTTCCGATGGAGCCATCCGGGTCTGCCCACTCATCCCAGACGGTACTGTTTAAATCATGGATGTTGTTGGATTTTCTCTGCCATATCCACAGCATCTCCTCGGTACAGGTCTTGATCGCGGTCTTGCGCAATGTGATCGCCGGGAACTCCTTTGACAGATCATAACGGTTGACCACACCAAACTTCTTTATCGTATAGGCACTGCTGCCGTCCTCCCAATGCGGACGCACTTTTTCCCCCTCCGTGCTCGTTCCGTTCTCCAGGATATCTCTGCACATATCCACAAAAATCTTATCTGCCAGACTCATGTTCATCCTCCTACTGATCTTTGCGCCATCGCGCGTTACTAATTACTAATTGTACTCAATTTTCCCTCCGATGACAAGTTACACATTTATCATTTTTTCCACTAAATTTAGAATTAGTTTCATACTGCACTTTGTATCCCTGGTCTGCCTGCTCTCTTTTTCCATTTGACTGTAGAAATGCATTTCTACAGACTTGCTTTTTTTTGCCGGATAGAGTATAGTATTTTTGTATTTT
>CAVCFM010000214.1:0-12348 GCA_963601305.1 bacterium
AATTCCATGACGTATCATTATGAAGAGATAACAGAGGAGGGAATGTGTCTGGCAGTACCCGAAAGTTTTTTGGCGCAGGAACCCTTTGCAAAACTGAAATCGGAAGAAAAAGAGATTGCGCTGGATAAGCTGGGGGAATATGGATTTATCCTGTTGCCGGAACAGTCTTATTTTGGTCAGGTCAGCCGGAAAAATCTGGAGATGGCGGGGATTGCGCCTAAGGTGATATGCGAGTGCACACTCGCAGAGACTGTGCGTAATCTGGTGAAAGAGCAGGTAGGGATCGCGCTGCTGCCGGATTCTTTTTTGTCGGTTGCACTGGTCTCACCGCATATAAGGTATTACAGATTAAAAGGAAATCAGTTTCGGAGAAAGATAGGTGTGGTATATAAGAACGAGAGGTATCACTCAGAGATATTTTTGAAAGTGGTGGATCTGGTAAAACAGATATTTTTAGAAATATACACAGGCAGTTCTCATGCAGAATAACACAGGCATGGGAACTGCTTTTTTCTTAACAAATATTAAGAAAAAACATGACGAAGATTAAGTTTCCCTTTTTAAGATACAGATAGATAAGAAATGACTCAGACACGGTCTGGGTGGATGAAACAAAGGAGGGTAACAATGGAGATTATAAAACCTGCAATGGCAGGAACATTAGAATCGAGCGACGCACAGGTGACGGTAGAGCCGGGAAATGGTTCTGTGGAACTGACCCTGGAGAGTGCAGTGATCCATCAGTTTGGAAATCGGATAAAACAGGTAATTATGGAGACATTGGAACATCTTGGGGTGGATAATGTGAAGATTTCAGTGGTAGACAAGGGTGCATTGGACTGCACGATAAAAGCAAGAGTCGAGGGAGCGGTATATCGTTCCGTAGAACAGACAGAAAATCTGCCATGGGGAGGTGCGATCAGATAATGAATCCGAATAAAAAAAGATTAAGAAGAACCATGATGTTCTTAAATGCGCAGAAACCAGGATTAATTAAAGACCCATATATATATAAACCGGACAGTATTATGTTGGACCTGGAAGATGCGGTGGCGCAGAACCAGAAAGATGCAGCACGTTTTTCTCTGTACCATGCATTGAAAGAAATTGATTACCATGGAGTGGAGCGTGTGGTGCGAATTAATTCGTTAGACACGCCGTACTGGAGAGAGGATGTCCGTGTATGTGTGGCGGGTGGATGTGACGCCATCCGTATTCCTAAGACAGAGACAGCGCTGGACGTTAAAATGGTGGAGGAAGTCGTAATCGCAGCAGAAAAAGAATTCTCCAGGGAGCCGGGGAGCACGCTGATCATGGCAGCGATCGAATCTGCGAGAGGTGTCATGAATGCGCTGGAGATCTGTGAGGCATCGGAGCGTCTGTTCGGTATTGCATTGTCCGGTGGAGACTACACCAAGGACATGCAGACACATATTACCGGAACCGGTATTGAACTTATGGGCGCAAGACAGAATATGCTGATCGCAGCCAGAGCAGCAGGTGTGCAGTGTTTTGATACCGTCTATACCAATCTGGACGATATGGATGGATTCCGTCAGGATGTTGAGACGATTCATCTTATGGGCTTTGACGGAAAATCAATCATCAATCCGAGACAGATCCATGTTGTGCATGAGATATTTACACCAACCGAAAAAGACATTATTTTTGCAGAGAAGGTTGTGCGCGAAATTGATGAGAAAAAGGCACAGGGAATCGGAGTATTTACCGTGGATGGAAAAATGATTGACATTGCATTCTACGATGGTGCAAAGAGGACGATCGAGCTTGCAAAAGCGTCAGGTGTATATAAGGGGGATTTGTAAAATGATAAATGCAGTAGGAAGAGATATCCCGGAAGAGATTTTAAAACTGACCGGAAAAGAGGTATTTCAGGGAAATCATTACAGAGACGGTTATGTATATAAAAAGGATGGTCCAATGACAAGATGCGTCATGAACAATACGGAGAGCAAGCTTGTCGGAAGTATCCATGAGGCGTTGGTAAAATGCCAGATCAAAGATGGCATGACCCTGGGATTCCATCATCATTTTAGAGAGGGCGACTATATCGTAAATATGGTCATGGAAGAAGTTCATAAGATGGGCATTAAGGATATTACCATCTGCGCCAGCTCCCTGGGAAAAGCACATGACCCGGTTGTGCCTTACATCGAGGATGGAACCATCACCAATATCCAGTCTTCCGGTGTGCGCGGCAAGATCGGTGAGGCAATTTCCAAAGGGAAATTAAAAGGGCTTGCAATCATGCGTTCCCACGGCGGACGTGTAAGAGCGATTGAGTCCGGAGAAACCCGGATCGATATCGCATTTATCGGTGCACCGACGTGTGATGATTATGGTAACTGCCGCGGTATCGGCGGTAAAAGCGACTGCGGCGTTCTCTCATACGCCATGGTCGATGGAGATTATGCAGATAAGGTAGTTGCCATCACAGATACCTTAGTGCCGTTCCCGAATTTCCCGGCACACATCAGCATGACCAAGGTGGATTATGTGGTGGAGGTAGATGCAATCGGAGATCCGAAAAAAATTGCAACCGGAGCTGCAAAGCCGACGACGGATATGCGCAAACTGATGATGGCAGATTACTGTACACAGTTTGTGGTAAATACCCCATATTTTAAAGACGGTTTTTCTTATCAGACAGGAGTGGGCGGAGCGTCCATCGCATCCACGATCTCTCTTGCAAAGATTATGAAAGAACGCGGAGTCCGCATGCGTTTTGGTGTGGGTGGACTGACAAAGCCGATGTGTGATCTGCTGATCAATAATCAGGTGGACTGCCTGCTGGATACACAGGATTTTGACCTTGCAGCAGTGGAAGATGTAAAACAGTTAAAGCATTTCCGCATTTCCGCAGGAGAATATGCGGATCCGTTTAATAAGGGTGCGGTTGTCAATAAGCTGGATTTTGTAATTCTGGCAGCCTTAGAGGTAGATGTGAATTTCAATTGCAACGTGGTAGTAGGTTCGGATGGAATGATCACAGGCGCACAGGGCGGACATCCGGATACAGCGGCAGGTGCAAAGTGCACAATTGTAATTGCACCGCTATTACAGGGAAGGATTCCTGCGATCTGTTCGGAGGTGACAACCGTCACTACACCGGGAGAGTCTATCGATGTGGTCATCACAGATTACGGTATTGCCATCAACCCGGCAAGACAGGATTTAATTGAATGTATGAAGGATGTAGACCTTCCGTTTAAGACCATTGAGGAACTGCGCGATATTGCATATTCTATTACAGGCGAGCCGGAAAAAGTCCAGTTCGGGGATCGCGTGGTAGGCATCATTGAGAGCAGAGATGGAACGATCATGGACGTAGTGAGAGAAGTAAAAGAGTTTCAGTTTGCAGACGAAGCATAAGAAAGAGGGGCGACTGTAATGCACAACCAGGCAGAAGTTTCATTGCAGCAGGAACAGGCAGAAATTTCATTGCAGCAGATATTGGATTTTCGGGAAAAAAAGAGCTTGCGCCTACAGCAGTACCGGATCCAATATCCGGGCTGCATTACAGTAAGCCTTGGCATGAATGTACCGGGACCGCGCAAGAATAACGAAAAGATTCTTCAGGCATTTTTAAATGGAAAAGATGCCATCACGTCCCGGTTTTCACAGAAGGGCTATAAGCTGATCGCGGAGAAAACTGTATTAAAACCCGCCGGCAACCTGGCAATATTTGTGCTGCAGGAAAAATCTGCCGTGGATATAAAGGCAGATATGATAGCACTGGAAGAAGAAAGCCCGGCAGCGAGACTGTATGATATCGATGTGTACCGAGAGGATGGGACACAGGTTGGCAGAGAGGAACTGCATGTGGCTCCGAGAAAATGTTTTTTATGTGGCAATGATGCAAAAAACTGCGGCAGGAGCAGAGCACATTCGGTGCAGGAATTAGAGCGCAGGATGTATGAGATTTTAGATGCGACATGAAGGAGAGCGTATGGAACCGGTAGCAGAGAAGGCTTGGTTTTATAAACTTAATAAATCAGATGACGCCGAAGCGGTATCGGAGCAGATCGCAGCAATTGCAGAATGGTCATTGCGGGAAGAGGTGTGCACGACTCCGAAACCGGGACTGGTGGACTGCTATTCCAACGGGGCCCACACGGATATGAACGTGCAGACATTTTTGAGAAGCGCCGCCGTATTGCGGCCGTATTTTAAGAAAATGGCAAAGTGTGGATGGACATACTACCAGATACCGGAAAAAATCTTTGCCGAAATCCGGGAGATCGGAAAGGAAGCGGAGATTGCGATGTACGCAGCGACAGGAGGAGTCAACACGCATAAGGGGCTGGTGTTTTCCATTGGAATTTTGAGTGCGGCAGCAGCTGCAGTATACCGGCAATACGGTGTGTTCCTGCGAGAAGCTGTTTTTGCGATGGAACAGGATATGGTGCGAAATATTCTGCTGCATGAACTATCCCGGAACAAGAACGTGCAGCCGCTGACGCATGGTGAGGCGGTATATCATAAATACGGCAGCAGCGGAGTGCGGGGAGAAGCAGTGATGGGGTATGCGACCGTAAAAGAAATTGCGCTTCCGGTGATGGATGCTGGTATGCGTGGGATGCGGGAATTTGAACTTGTAAAATTACAGACACTTCTTGCGCTTATGGGACAGGTCGAAGACAGCAATATTCTTTCCAGGAGCAATATGGAACGGCTGCGCCAGGTGCAGCATATGGCGCAGGAATTTTTTAAGGCAGACGGTGTGTACCGTTCCGACGGCATAGAGACCATGAAGAAGTGGGATGCGCTATTTATCGAATGGAATATAAGCCCGGGCGGTTCCGCCGATCTGCTGGCAATCACATTGTTTTTATATCGACTGACAGGAGGATGCGTATGATATTGGCGGGAAATCCATTGAAAGGAAGAGAATTACAACGACTGAAAGAATTCTTAAAAACAATGGATCTGGATTACGATGAAGGAATTGAATACAGTATCTGCCTGTTGGATGAAAATCTTGAAATGATGGGAACCGGTTCGGTAGAACAGAATGTATTAAAGTGTATTGCTGTAAATCCAAAGTATCAGGGGGAAGGGATTGCTGCTATGATATTAAGCCAACTGGTACAATATGAGTTCGAGCGGGGGAGACCACATTTATTCCTTTACACAAAACCCCGGAATCAGGAGCTTTTTCAGGAATTAAGTTTTTATGAGATCATAAAGACCGAAGACGTGCTTCTTATGGAAAACCGAAAATATGGCATGCAGGAATATATAAAAGCGATCAGGGAGGAGACGCCGCAGGAGGCTCTCACCGTGGGCAAAAAAATCGGGGCCGTCGTAGCCAATTGCAATCCGTTTACCCTCGGACACAGATATCTGATGGAGCAGGCGGCGGCAGAGTGCGACTATGTGCATGTGTTTGTACTTTCTGATAAGAGGAGTATCATTCCGGCAAAAGACAGGTACCGGCTGGTGGAAGAAGGGGTAAAAGATATCCCCAATATCATTTTGCACAGCGCTTCCGAATACCTCATATCGCCGGCTACATTTCCGACTTATTTTATGAAGGAGAAAATGCAGGCAAGGAAGGCGAATTGTAAATTGGATGTAAGGCTTTTTGGTGAAAAAATAGCACCGGAATTACAGATAAAATATCGTTTTGTGGGAACGGAGCCAATTTGTAATGTCACGAGGGACTACAATCAGACGCTGCAGGAATTGCTGCCGGAGTATGGCATCACGCTGCGGGAAATTGAGCGCAAACGGGAAGACCAGGAATATATCAGTGCCTCCCGGGTAAGAAGTCTTGCGAGCGAAGGAAAGTTTGAGGAACTAAAGTCTCTTGTTCCACCGGCAACTTTTGATTATTTATGCATGCATCAGTGATAAAAAACTGCTCACTTCCTATGTTGGAAATGAGCAGTTTGTGTTTTAGTCAGTTTCCGGGCGGAAACGGTAACCGGTTCCACGGATAGTCAGGATATAATTTGGTTTTTGTGGATTATCTTCGATTTTGTTGCGGAGTCTGTTGATATATACCATGATGGTGTTGTCATCCACGGCAATGGTATTGCCCCACACATGCTCATAGATCATCTCCTTGGTAAATACCTGATCGGGATGCGTCATAAACAGGAGCATAAGGCTGTTTTCCTTGGCGGAGAGGATGATCTCCTCGCCGTTTTTATAAAAGCGAAGTGTGGCGGTATCATAACGGAAGCAACCGTATTCAATAATGTTGTTGGAAGATAAGATCTGATTTTTGTTGCGTCGGATCAGCGCTTTTACTTTGGCACCGACAACGAGCGGACGGAAAGGCTTGGTGATGTAGTCATCTGCACCCACAGACAGACCGTAGAGTGCATCGTAGTCCTCACTTCTTCCGCTGATGATGATGACGGGTGTCTGTATTCCCTGGGCGCGGAGCTTTTTGATGACTTCGAACCCTTCTATATCATCCATCATGATATCCATCAGGATGATGTCATATGTATGGTTGTGCAATTTCTTTAAAGCCTCTGTTCCGCTCATGGCAATATCAGACTCTAAATCGTTGCTGTCCATTACCTTAGATAACATTTTGCAAATTGATTCATTGTCGTCAACAATTAAAACTTTGTCAGACATAATAACCCCTCTATATGATTTATCGAAACGTAAAAATTCCCTAAATGTCTATGATGACACTAAAAAATATTATAATATAAATAAAAAATAGTGTCAATTCATGGAGGGGTATACATGAAGAGAGATAAAAGAAAAATGAAAGAGAAAACATACAGAAAATATATAGCAGGAATATGGTTCCTCACAGCAGTGATTCTTGCTGGGGCGATCGGACTTATCGGCTGGTCAGTCTGGGGAAAATACAGGGATGCTGTCATCGAAAAGCAGGAAGAACAGATGCTTATCATTTCAGACTCATTAGCAGATAATCTTGAGGAGAATATGACCGGGTATGCGCTGGATTTAAAATATCTGTGCCGTTTGATGGAAGCAGACCCGGACGAAGCTTCCGTGGCAGAGTGGCGGGAGACAATGCTGAATGATTATCTTGAGAAGGATAATGTGTATGTGAAGGATTTGATCTACTATGATTCAGACGGCAAGATGCTTTGGAAACAATCCGATTATCAGCAGTCAGAACAGTTCGATACGTTTGATCTGGGGGACGGAGTGCAGATGATGGTGGTAAAAGCCGAAGATGGCGGGATATACTTTGTGCTGGAATGTGAAGTGGAGAATGACCAGAGACTCCAGATGGTTGTGAATATGAAAGAATACTATCAGAAGATGATCTCCGGAATCCGGCTGGGAACCAATGGCTATGTGGTATTAAAGAGTGCAGACGGCGTGGTGTACATGCATCCTAAGGATGAGCAGCTTGGGAAGACCATTATTGAGGGACGCAAGGAGATATACGGCGATCTGGATTTAGACAGTCTGGAGGAGCTGCTCGTGGAGCAGAGAGAAGAGGAATCCGGTATCAAAGAGTACTATTCTTACTGGTGGACAGACCCGAGCCTGCCAAGGGTAAAAAAGATAGCGGCACACTCCCACGTAAAGTGTGGAGATGGATTTATGATCGCCTCGATCGTCATGGATTATGACGATATCTACCAGCCGCTTACAGCAGGATATGCAGCAATAGCGGTTACGTTTGTTGTGGTTTTTGCAATCTTGCTGCTCTTTGCAACCGTGGTGGTAGTACAGGTGGTAAAGAGAAGGCGCAATGAAGAGGAAATCGAGTACCTGAGAGATTTAAACCAGGTGTTAGAGGAGACGAGGCGTGGGGAGGAAGTCATTGCGCATCAGCAGCGTCTCCAGATTATGGGAACCATGACAGGGGGAATTGCCCACGAGTTCAACAACTTGCTGACGCCGATCATGGGATATTCAGAGATGCTTTTGGATGTGCTGCCACCGGAATCGGATGAGGCAGATTATGCGAAAGAGATTTTTGACGCCTCGGATAAAGCGAAGGACATAATCAAACAGATTGCGGGACTTAGCAGAAAAAATATGGAGACTGTGTTTACATTTGTGCCGTTGAAAAAAGCGTTGCGCAGGTCTATGAAGATGGTGCGTTCGGTGTGCCCGGCAAACGTATTGCTGATAGAGGGAAATTCCTTTGAAAATGAGGGATTCTGGGGAAATGAGACACAGCTCAATCAGGTGCTTCTCAATATTTGCGTCAATGCATTCCATGCGATCGGAAAAGAAAAAAACGGTGTGGTCAGCGTGCACGGTGAGATTGTGCACAGGGAAGAGGTGGAACGGCGACATGGTGTGGAAATCAGTGACATGTGGAATGATTTTTTAGGCATATATATAGAAGACAACGGCTGCGGCATGGAGCCGGAGGTTTTGGAGCAGATATTCAATCCGTTTTATACCACGAAGGTGGGAGGTCAGGGAACCGGTCTTGGGTTGTCCGTGGCGGAGCAGATTGTCCATTCCCACAAGGGATATATTTTTGCAGAGAGCAAAGTGGGGGTCGGCAGCAGTTTTTGCATTTATCTGCCGAAAGCCAATCCGTCGGAAGCGGGTATGTTGGATGCGCATGAGGTAGAAGAAGACAATATGCGTATTCTTGTGATCGATGACAATGGAAAAGTATTAAAACTCTTAGAGAAGCGGTTTAAAAAATTGGGAATCAAGGTGACCACCGTCAGCAACACAGATGAGGCGAGGGAGGAGCTGGCTCTTGAAAAATATGATGTGGTGCTTATCGACCAGGAACTGTCCCGGACCAGCAAAGGGGATACCGGCGTTTTATTTGCGATGACGATAGGACTTGCATATCCCGATATCATTAAGATCGTTATGACGGATCAGGTGCGAAAAGAAATCATTGAGGCAAAACAGCATGGGTATATTGATGCCTATGTGGAAAAACCGGTGTCCGATGCCAGAATTTTAGAGGAAATACATAAATGTCTCAGATAAAACCTTAACATATGTTAAAAGAAACCTTAACAGAATTCAAGACATTCCGTGAGAGGGTGTAAGGTTACAATTTTATAATGACTTTAACAAATAAATCAAGGGGGTCATTACAAAATGAGCGAAACAATGTTAGCAGTACTTGGATTTGCGACGATTATTATGGTCATTGTCCTTTTACTGAGAAATGTTACCGTTCCGGCACTGGCTTTTATCGGAGTGTCTTCGGTAACAGCAGTAATTCTGGTATTAACCGGAACATTTTCTGTTTCAGAGGTTGGTGGATTTATCAAAGCGGGCGTTGCCGATACCTCATCAACAGCCTGTTTGTTCCTGTTTTCTGTTATGTTTTTCGGAATTATGACAGATGCAGGAATGTTTGATAAGATCATCAATGCGCTGGTAAAAAAAGTCGGAAACAACGTTATGGGTGTGGCAGTTATGACATGCATCATTGCCATGATCGGTCACCTGGATGGCGGTGGGGCATCCACATTCTTAATTACCATTCCTGCTATGCTTCCGATTTACAAGAAACTGCATATGAGACCGACAACACTTCTGTTGATCTGTGTAACAGCAATGGGTGTTATGAATCTTATGCCTTGGGGCGGTCCGACCATGCGTGCAGCTTCCGTATTATCGATGGAGGCGAATGAACTGTGGCGTGAACTTATGCCGATGCAGATAGTAGGTATTATTCTGGCGCTGATCACCGCAGTTGTGTGGGGACGTATCGAGCTCAAACGTGGAGCTGGTATCGATGGCAAACTTGCTTTGGAAGGCGGGGATGAGGCGTATGCAGAGCAGGAGGCAGAGGAGACTGTCAAGGAACTTGCCAGACCAAAATTATTTGTATTCAATGTGCTTCTCACACTGGTAGTGATTATCAGCCTGATATTCCTGGATGTGCCTTCCTATCTAGTATTCATGGTGGGATGTGTTATTGCGCTTTTAGTAAACTATCCGGGGGCAAAATTGCAGAATCAGATTATTAAATCACATTCCGGACCGGCAATTATGATGGCATCTACATTGTTTGCAGCAGGTGTATTCTTAGGTGTGTTAGAGCAGTCCGGGATCATGGACAACATGGCAACAATGATCGCAAATTGTCTGCCAAGCGCAATGGGACCGTATCTGCCACTGATTATCGGCGTGTTATCTGTACCGTTGACATTAGCATTCTGTACAGATTCTTATTTCTACGGATTGCTTCCGGTATTGATGGGCGTAGGCTCCAAGTTTGGAGTGGACCCGGTACAGACAGCGGTAGCTATGGTTGTATGTAGAAACTGTGCAACCTTTATCAGCCCGGTAGTTCCGGCAACATTCTTAGGTGTCGGTCTTGCCGGTGTAGAGATTAAGGATCATATTAAGGCCTCCTTCTTCTGGATCTGGGGCGTTAGTATTATCTGCCTGATCGCAGGAATTATATTTGGTATTATCGCACTATAGTGCATAAATCTGTTATTTTTAATGATACAAACTCCTATTCCTAAAAAGTATATAGTATTTTCACAAGAGAAGGGCTGTACCGTAAGGGCAGCTCTTCTTGCTCTACAGGGAGTTCCGGGTTATAGGGAATGGCGGATGTTATAACATGGGGATATAGAATAAAAATATTTGAATAATTGCTCAAAATATGATATGTTAAGTTGAATTGAATATGTAGCAATCAGGTGTCGGAGCAGTCACGCGATGTGGCTGGCTCCGGTGAAAAGGGAAACAGGTGTAAATCCTGTACGAACTCGTCACCGTAATTAGGGAGTAGAAGCCGAGATATCACTGGGAAACTGGGAAGATGGCGGATGTGATGATCTATAAGCCGGGAGACCTGCCTGACTGCTGTACGGAAACGATTGTTTCAAGCCACGAGTAACTGGTTGTACGTGTGAGAATATAGGAAGTTCACAGCATGTGGATTGCCTGTTCTTTTGTGTGCAGACCCTTTACCTCTACAGGAAAAGGGTTTTCTTTTTTGGTGTGCTTTTATGGACAAGCAGCTCGTTTTTGACAGCAGTGCATATTTGGTTACAATAGAAATAGCAGAAATGCGGAAACGAGGAAAAGATGAAAAAGAGAGTAGTGGCATTATTGATGGCGACATTGATGGGAACATTTTATGTGGCAGGCTGCGGAAACAGTGCAGAGACAACCGAGACGGGCGCAGCAGAGAGCAGCACGACAACCGAGAGTGCGGCAGAAGAGAACGCAGAAGTGATCAGCATAGAGGATGCTGCGGATGCAGACCAGGCAGCAGCGGATGCTGTGGCAGCATTGATCGATGCAATTTATGTGCAGGAGAGAACAGACGAGACAGACGCGCAGTGTGCAGCTGCAAAGGCAGCATGGGATTCACTGACCGATGCACAGAAGGAACTGGTAGAGGGAGAGAATGCAGACCCGGATTACTTCGGAAGAGATACCGGTGATGCGTCTAAGGATGATGCGCGCAACGAGGACGAGATTGGCGAGAACGAGATTTTAGTGGTAAGTTTTGGTACATCCTTTAATGACAGCCGTGTAGCTGATATCAAGGGAATCGAGGACGCATTGCAGGAAGCATACCCGGATTGGAGCGTCAGAAGAGCATTTACTGCACAGATTATTATCAACCATGTACAGGCAAGAGATGGCGAGTGTATTGACAATGTGGATCAGGCATTAGACCGCGCGGTTGCCAACGGTGTGAAAAATCTGGTGATCCAGCCGACACATCTGATGCACGGTGCAGAGTACGACGAGTTGATGGAGTCCGTAGAGGCTTATCAGGATCAGTTTGAGACCGTAAAAGTTGCTGAGCCGCTGCTCGGTGAGGTTGGTTCGGATGCTACCGTAGTCAACGACGACAAGAAGGCAGTTGCAGAGGCAATTACCGGAGAGGCAGTAAAAGATGCAGGCTACAGCAGTCTTGACGAGGCAAAAGAGGATGGTGTTGCATTTGTATTTATGGGACACGGAACCTCCCACACTGCAAAGGTATCTTACAGCCAGATGCAGACCCAGATGACAGACCTTGGATATGACAATGTGTTTATCGGAACCGTAGAGGGCGAGCCGGAAGAGACCGCTTGTGATGCAGTTATCGATGCAGTTGCGGCAGCAGGCTACACAAAAGTAGTTCTTCGCCCATTGATGGTAGTAGCCGGGGACCATGCAAACAATGACATGGCAGGCGACGATGATGATTCTTGGCTCAGCATGTTTAAGGCATCCGGCAACTTTGAGAGCGTGGATACACAGATTAACGGTCTTGGCGAAATCGAGGCAATCCAGCAGCTTTATGTGGAACACACAGCAGATGCTATGAATCAGTAAATTTAAGAAATAAAATTAAAAGAGGAATCCTATGAAAAAACAAGTTACAATCGTTAGTATGCTGTTACTGACATTTACTCTGATCGGAGG
>CAVCFM010000214.1:12358-14109 GCA_963601305.1 bacterium
AAAAACAGTGAAGCAGAGAAGACAGCAGCAGATGTGGCTGCCACAGAGGTCGTCACAGAGAGCCTTGCTACAGAGAGCGAGGAGGCGGTGACAGAGGAAGCTGCCCAGGCAGAACTGCCGGACGGGGTGTATACCGCAGATTTTACAACGGACAGCAGCATGTTCCATGTGAATGAAGCGTGTGATGGCAAGGGAACATTGACGGTAGAGGATGGAAAAATGACCATCCATATCTCTCTGACGTCCAAGCACATTTTAAATCTTTATCCGGGTCTTGCTGAAGACGCCGCAAAGGATGGCGCAGAACTGCTGGAACCGACTGTAGATACCGTTACATACAGCGATGGCACGTCGGAAGAAGTGTATGGCTTTGATGTGCCGGTACCTGCTCTGGACGAGGAGTTTGACCTTGCCCTGATCGGAACCAAAGAGACATGGTACGACCATAAAGTCTCTGTTTCTAATCCGGTAGCTTACGAGGAGACCGAGAGCACCGAGGAGGCAGAGAGCACCGAGGAGGCAGAGAGCACCGAGACTGCTGGGGCGGTGACGGAAGTTACAGACGGCAGTTATACAGTGGAACTTACCTTTGAAGGCGGGAGCGGCAAGGCGTATATTGCGTCCCCGGCAACAGTTGTGGTAGCAGACGGTAAGATAACTGCGACGGTAGAGTGGAGCAGTCCGAATTACGATTACATGATCGTGGACGGAGAAAAATATCTGCCGACCAATACGGATGGCAACTCAGTTTTTGAGATTCCGGTCAGTGCCTTTGATGAGCCGATGACAGTCATCGGTGATACGGTTGCAATGAGCAAACCACATGAGATTGAATACACACTGACATTCCTTTCTGATACGATTAAGGAAGCAGAGTAAGAGGAAGAACCAAATGTGGAAAAGAAAGAGAGTAAAATTATATAGCTGTTTACTTTTGACGGGACTGCTGTGGCTGTTTGGCTGTGGCAGCCCCATTTCCACGTCTGTGGAAGAAAATGAGCAGGGGCAGGCTGCGTCAGAAGCGATGGAAACCGCGGAGATGGCTGGCTACGGTAGTCAGGCGGAAACCGCTGGACTGGTCTATGAGAGAAGCATGGAATTGCAGTATGCAAAAAATTTTTCGGTGGACTATTATGAGGGCGGCTATACGATGCTGACCACGACAATCGATGGCGGAAGATTTTTGCTGGTGCCGGAGGGCAAAGAAGTGCCGGAAGGTCTGGATGCAGATATCCAGGTGCTACAGTGCCCGATAGACGATCTTTATCTGGTGGCATCTGCGGCGATGGATATGTTTGACTCGATCGACGCGGTGGACACCATCCGTTTTTCCGGGCAAAAAGAGGAAAACTGGTACATCGAATCGGCAAAAGAAGCGATGGAAAAAGGCGATATGGTGTATGCCGGAAAGTACAGCAAACCGGACTACGAGCTGATCACTTCACAGGACTGTACCCTTGCGATTGAAAACACGATGATCACACATTCCCCGGAAGTGGTGGAAATGTTGGAGAATTTCGGAATTCCAGTGATGATCGAGTATTCCAGCTATGAGTCACATCCGCTTGGAAGGGTGGAATGGGTGAAATTCTTTGGTGCGCTGGTTGGTAAAGAAGCGGAAGCCGAAAAAGTATTTGATGAGCAGGTGGACATTTTTCGGAAAGTGACGTCGGGTGAAAAAACCGGTAAGACGGTTGCTTTCTTTTACATCACATCCAACGGGCTGGTGCAGGTGCGCCAGAGCTCTGATT
>CAVCFM010000215.1:0-2506 GCA_963601305.1 bacterium
GTATTTGAATACTCCCTCTGGATTCTCACATGCAGATGTGATGCACCATACTGGCGGAACACGGTCAAGGTAAGAACCAACTTCCTCGATTGGCTCAAGTGCTACTAAATCTCCGTCTAAACCGTTTGCTTCCAGGTTTGTCTTAAGGTTTGTAGCCCAGGTACCTGCCCAGTAAGTAAATACACCGAACTCATCGCTGTAGAACTTGTTACGGCAATCAGATGTACCATTGGTAAGTGTGGTAGGATCAATAACACCCTTTGCATATGCATCGGATAATCTCTCAAGAGCTTCCTTCATAGAATCCTCTGTGAATCCATCAGCCCATGTGCCATCGTCTTTCTGGTAGAAGCTTGGGTAAGCATCCTGATAGAACTCTGGTAAATAGTTTACATATGGAGCCTCTGTTCCGATGAAACCAGACGCAGATAAACCATAGGTGTTTCCATCAACGCCATCTCCATCCGGATCGCCTGTTGAAAATGCCTCGAGCATTGCAAGGTACTCTTCGTAGTTTGTTGGAGCAGTCAAACCGCAGTTATCTAACCAGGACTGCTTTACATATGTAACGCATCCGTTACCACGGGTTGCTGGCATACCATATAAGGAACCATCAATTTTAACACCATCGATAACGCCTGTGCTGCCATATGCATCCTGTCTCTGTTTTAACTCAGAGTTTTCATATGCTTCGGTCATGTCCCAAAGAACTCCCTCGGAAGCATATCCTGCATAATAAGTAGAAGAAAGGATCATAACATCTGGCCAGTCACCGCTTGCGATCTGCTGTCCGACTACATCGTAGTAAGCATCATGATCCGGCTGAATAACGTTGATTTTGATTCCTGTGAGTTCTTCTAATTTAGCGATGAACTCATCACGACCGTTCTCCTGTGTGAATACGGTACCGTCAACCATGATCGTGATCTCTTCTGGTTTCTCAACCTCTTCTTCTGCTACAGAAGAAGCTTCTCCACCTTCCTCTGTGGATGCTGCAGTCTCATTACTACTGCTGTTGTCTGCTGCGGAATCTGTATTCTCAGAACCGCATCCTGCTACTAAGCTGGCTGTCATTGCTGCAACCATAAGCAGGGAAACTACTCTCTTTTTCATAAAGACCTCCTTAAATATTTAGAAAGTTGTTCTGCAGGATTATCACCTGCTTCACATGGCGTGCTTGATGTAAGCACTTTCATGTCTGCCCTTACATTACCATCTCACGCCAATTTTTACAAGAAACAAATTTTGAATTGACATACAAATTTTGTTTCGTTTCCTGTAAACCGCGTGTTTTAGGGTATTCTGTAACAGCTTACATATTGTATTTTTTTGTGTTTGTGGTACAATAGATATCAGCCGTTTTCACTCGGAATACAATTTTTGAGTCGCAAATATCGCACAATATTTGTGCTCCATACTTTTTTATAAAGGATATATATGATATGAAGAAACAGTTATTTTCTAAATTGACGGATAGATTAAAGGCAGAAAAGAATGAGGAGCTTTCCGCGCTCATGATGCGGTATGCTTTTTCTTATAGTATCTTTTTATTTGTGATCTTGATCTTAGCTGTATTCGTCCATCATTTCTCGACACAGCGCACACAGGAGGCATTCTGGTATCAGAACGACTCAGTCTTTGACAGCGCTGTTTCCTTATTAGATAATGATCTGACTCTGATCGACTCTTATTGCCGTCAGCTGACCCAGGACAGCACTATGATCCGTGCCGCCCGCATGGCAGGCAGCGATGATCCAGATTTTTATATGGCAGGATACTCTCTCAAGCAGAGTTTATCCTCCCATCTTTACTCCTACACGGATTTTCCGGTCAATACATATTTTGTTTATCTGCGGAACAGCCAGTACGTGGCATCCATCAACTCCTTCCACTCTGACAGTCTGTTTTACAACCGCAATTATAAGGCACTTTTTAGTTTCGACCAGTGGCAGGATCTGCTCTGCGCCGCAAACGGCTCCGGCAGCATGTATCCCCTGGAATATAATTCTTCCAACAGCACGGACGACTGTTTTCTCTATCTGGTAGATTTAGACAGCCTGGTGGCCAGGGATCTGCCTGTGACTGCCGGTTTTAATTTCAGTTATCAGAAGATCAAGCGCATTTTTTCCAATATTCCGTTGGAAAACGGCGGTGCCATTATCGCATACGATGCCGACGGCAAGGTTGCTTTCTACCTGTCCGATGCATCAAACACCTATGAAAACAACAGTTTTTTTGCTGACAACCAGATTTTGGAAGCGCTTTCTTTTGACTCGCTCCCGTCTTCTGCCACATATATCGATATCAACGGAGCCTCCATGCGGCTTACATGTGCAGGCAATTCGGCCAGCGGCCTTACGTTTTATTTAATGCAGCCGGAGTCCATCTGCCCATCCAATTATCAGGGCATTTTCTTCGTACTGCTGGCTGTCGCAGCCATTGTTGCCGCCTATCTGATCTTGCAGTTAGCACGCAACAACATGCGTCCCATCGAACAGCTCCACAC
>CAVCFM010000216.1:0-6839 GCA_963601305.1 bacterium
AGAGAAGAATAATTACTATAAAGAAGAACTTAAAAGTATGTCTCCGGATGATGTGACAAGTGAAGTGAGAGAAACTTTAAAGTCACTGAAGGATGCGGGTATAAAAATGGCAATTGGCTCTTCGAGTAAAAATACAAAATTTATTTTAAAACAGGTTGGGCTGGATGACGTATTTGATGCTATTTCTGATGGAACAAATATTACAAGATCCAAACCAGATCCGGAAGTCTTTTTAAAAGCAGCAGAGTACCTTTCGTTATTACCATCTGAGTGTCTAGTGGTAGAGGATGCAGTTGCCGGAATAAAAGCAGCAAAGAGTGGCGGAATGAAAGCGGCCGGAATAGGGGATGCCGCCGTTTATAAAAAAACAGATTATCCATTGGCTATATTTGCAGATATTAAGGGCATTGTACTGTAGTTTATTTATATATCCGGGATTTTGAAATGCCAAATTCACTGCAAAGGTAACCTTTCTGGATAGCTTATCACTGAAGCAGCTGATATATCATCTGTCCAATCCAGAATAATCCGAAGAGTATCATTCCAAGGTTTCCGATATAAGTCTTAAATCGAATGCCACGCGGAACGGTAAGTTCACCGGGAACTAACGTAAAGCGCCGGAAATTCACAATAAACAGGATGACACCAGCGATTGTGATACCGATCATAATGATTACATAGAGCAGGTAGATCACAAGTCCGGGAAGATGCTGCATACATAAAGCCATGATGTCCACATCGGAGGAAGCAGAGGCAGTGAGCAGATCTGATAAACCGGAAACGCGTAAAATCTGCATGCTGACTATGGAACCAAGGAAATTTACAAGCATATGCATACCGATGGTATATCGTACATCCCCAGTTTTAACAAAAATAAAACCGAAAAAGCAGCCGAGCAAAAACGCGTAGGCAAACTGATTTAAGTTGCCGTGGAATAGTCCGAATAACAGACCCGAGAGCAGGACGGAAATTCCTTCACCGTATCGGATCGTGCGTTCAATCAATAGCTTGCGGAATAAAAGTTCCTCAGCAATGGGAGCACAGATCACGGTGATAAAAAATGCTGCAAACGGATTTAAGTTGGTTAAGACAGCACCGAGTACATTTGTGACGGCATGTCCCGTTAAGATGGCAATCATCTGGGTTAAAAGGTTGCCGATAAAGTTTCCCACATAGACGGCACCATAACAGATCAGAAAGGCGATGAGCCACTGTTTTACCGTCATTTTGTGCTTGGGAAGCGTACTTTTTGGCTGCGTCCTGGAAATCAAAAATCCCATAAGCGGCATCGATATCAGATACATGGATAGCATCAGGATCGTAAAATACAGGCTGTAATTTGATGTTGCCATGTCAGGGTCTAAATGCCCGGCAATTTTCGTTGCCGCAAGCTGAATGAGAATAATGATCAGCGAGCCGAAGAAATAAGCTAATCCGAGTCTGGAAAAGTGTTTTCGAGTGTCTTGTAGTAATTCATTTTCCATAAGAATCCCCTTTATAAAATTGTTTGATATACAAAATATTATAAGTGTCTTTCCTCAATATTGCAATGAGGTGTCAAATCAATTATCATGGAGTAGGAGAAATACAAAACTATATATAAGGAGAAAACAGATGAAGACAGAGACTTTTGAAATCCAGGTAGCCGGTTCACAGCCGGGGACCAAATTATATATGTATCGATTGGAGGAGAGACAGGACCCGACCAGAAAAAATCGTCCGTTGGTCCTTATGTGTCCGGGAGGCGGTTATGCGTATACGTCTGACCGTGAGGCAGATCCGATCGCGTTCCGGTTCATGGCAATGGGATACCATGTCGCTATTTTGCGTTATTCCTGTGAACCGGCTACTTATCCGACAGCGTTGCTGGAGCTGGCAGCCAGCATGAAACTTATCCACGAACATGCTAAAGAGTGGTGCGTAAATACTGATAAAATCGTTGTGCAAGGATGTTCTGCCGGAGGACATTTAGCGGCATCTCTGGGGGTATTCTGGCATGAAAAATGGCTTGCCGAGCAGACGGGATGCAAGCAGGAATGGCTGAGACCGGCAGGGATGCTGCTCTGCTATCCGGTAATTACATCAGGAGAGTTTGCACATCGCGGTTCCTTTGAAAACCTGTTGCGGGGACAGTATACCGAAGAGATGTTAGAGCGCGTCTCCCTGGAAAAACAGGTGACAGACCAGACACCGCCTACGTTTCTCTGGCATACCTACACGGATCAGGCGGTTCCGGTAGAAAACTCCCTGATGTTTGTGCAGGCGTTGCGAAAGCATCAGATATCGACAGAATTCCACATGTATCCGGTTGGACAGCATGGGTTATCCACATGTGATGAGGAATCAATCATGGAAGACGGAAGAGGTATTCAGGAAGAATGTCAGAGCTGGCTGCCGTTGGCAAAGACATGGCTTGCAAACATTGCTAAATCATAACGAGAGACAGCAACAGAAAAATAAGAACAGACATAAAAAGGCTTGCCTTGCGCAGAATCGATCGCCAGATCAGGTGATAAAAACTGCATGGGCAAGCCTTTTATTTGTTTTAAGATATCTTATTTAGAAATATCTTATTTAAAAATTACTTTTACAAATTTCTTTTTACCACGTTTTACAACAACGCCGTCGCCTTTGAAGAAGTCTGCATTGTAAGTGGTCTTGGTGTCGGTTACTTTTTCATCGTTGACACTGACACCGCCCTGTTCTACGGCACGACGTGCATCGGAACGAGTCTTGTCGAGACCGGTGCGAACCAGGACTGCCATGATATCCATATCGCGCTCTGCAAAGTCCTCTGCGCTAAGTTCTACGGTTGGCATATGAGCTGCATCACCGCCGCCGGCAAATAATGCGTGGGAAGCTTCACGGGCTTTGGATGCCTCTTCCTCACCGTGAACTAATTTGGTGAGCTCGAATGCGAGAATCTCTTTTGCCTCGTTTAACTGGGCACCTTCCCAGCTTTCCATAGCGTCGATTTCCTCCAGTGGAAGGAAGGTCAGCATACGGATGCATTTTAAAACATCGGAGTCGGCAACATTTCTCCAGTACTGGAAGAAGTCGAACGGAGAGGTCTTTTCCGGGTCAAGCCATACGGCGCCGGACTGTGTCTTACCCATCTTTTTACCCTCGGAATTGAGAAGGAGATTGATGGTCATAGCGTATGCGTCTTTGCCGAGTTTACGACGGATAAGCTCGGTACCGCCTAACATGTTGCTCCACTGGTCATCGCCGCCAAACTCCATGTTACAGCCGTATTTCTGGTATAAGGTGTAGAAGTCGTAGCTCTGCATGATCATGTAGTTGAACTCTAAGAAGCTAAGACCTTTTTCCATACGCTGCTTGTAGCACTCTGCGGTCAGCATGCGGTTGACAGAAAAGTGTGCGCCGGCTTCGCGTAAGACATCGATGTAATTTAAGTCCATCAGCCAGTCTGCATTGTTTACCATAAGGGCTTTTCCATCGGAAAAGTCGATAAAGCGGCTCATCTGTTTCTTGAAGCAGTCACAGTTGTGCTGAATGGTCTCCGGTGTCATCATCTGGCGCATGTCGGTACGTCCGGATGGGTCACCAATCATAGCAGTTCCGCCGCCGATCAAGGCGATTGGCTTGTTTCCAGCCATCTGAAGGCGCTTCATCAGGCAAAGTGCCATGAAGTGGCCTACGTGAAGGCTGTCTGCAGTTGGGTCAAAGCCGATGTAAAAAGTAGCTTTTCCGTTGTTGATCAAATCTTTGATTTCCTCTTCGTCGGTTACCTGGGCGATCAAGCCGCGGGCAACTAATTCATCATATAATGTCATAATTGTGTTCCTTTCTTTTTTTGAAATAAAAAAACCCCCGTCCTATCAAAGGACGAGGGTATAAACTCGTGTTACCACCTTTATTCACAGCCAGCTCGCGCTGTCTGTCTCTGTGAGTGTCCGACAACACTCAAACGCTTGTAACGGGCGTCACTCCGTTGCAGCCTACTATCGCACATCCGATAAAACATGCAAATTCGGTGCAAAGCTCAGGGATGTATTCGTCATAAGATTCCCATGCGCCTCTCATCACCCGGCAGCTTTCTGTATGGGGTTGCTCAATCCTACTTTTTCCCGTCAAAGCCTGTAACTGCTTCAATTACTTGGTATTATAGACGTGATGCAACGGATTTGTCAACCCTAAATCATTTTATTTATTCTGTTGCAGTGACAATGGTCTCGGCTGTGGATTCGCTCTCATCAGTAGATGCAAAATAGGTGTCCCAGTTCTCGGAGAGGGTCTGGTAAAGCTGGCTTACGAGAGTCTCTAAGTTATCGACCGTAGGAAGACCTAAAGATTCTGCGCCGGAATTCATGGCGTCAGCCAGAGTCTGTAAGTTGTCCTCATCCTGTAAATCCTCCAGAGAGAGACCTAAGCTGTCCAAAGTGGATAAAATGCTGTCTGCGTTGGCACGGAATGTCTCGGATAACTGAGAAAGCAGAGCATCATAACCGGTGGAAGAGGAAGTCGATGTTGTTGAAGTTGTGGTTAAAGCAGAATTGCTCTCCACGCCTCTGGCATTATAAGTGCCGGTCGGAATTGCAAGATCGCTGCTGGAATATGAATAGGAAGAGACGTAGCTGTCCGTTGCAGTTTTCTGCTGTTGCTGCTGTTCCTGGGCAGCCTGCTCCTGCATTTTCTTTTTCCAGATTTCCAAAGCTTCATCTGATAAATTATAATTGCTGGTTTCGATTCTCATAAAAAACCCTTTCTGAGGTGGTTCCATCCGATATTGTGTGCCGTCCATTGCTTTTTTCCTCAATGCACATATCGGCGATAAATACGGAAAATGAACGGACTTCACATAACATTCAGAAAACCATCACATAACTTCCCGATAAAGTGTCTGAAGGCAGATTTGGCAAAAAAAATAAATGGTCTGCTTTCTTTTATGGAATTATTTTTGTATAATAAAGAAAGAATAAGAGGTTGGAGGATATGGCATGGATAAAAAGCATGTGCGGGCATTGATAATCATAATTTTTGCATCTCTGCTGGTTTACCATGCCGTTATTGCGTCCGGCACACAGTACAAAGAGATGGCTGCCGTGCAGGATGCGAGCCGGAACCTGCGCAGGGTAAATAATATCCAGTATTCTTACACGACAACGTTGACCAGCAGCGCCGGAACGGATACGGAGCGGGTAGATGTCTGGGGCAATCAGCTGACCGGAGAGTGGGTTGCGGAATATTATGTTACGGATGAAGATGGCACGCGCAAGATTTTAAAATCATTCTGCGATGGCAGAAATCTTTATCATTATATTGAATGGACCGGGGACTGGGAAAAACAGTTGCTTGCGGATACCACGATGCCAAGCCTTACGTCGGTTACGTCACTCACTTACGGAGACGATGATATCGCAGAGATTTCCAGGGAGCAGGAAGATAATCATGAGACCATCACCGTGTCTTTGACAGACGAATATTTAGAGGAACTGGTTTCGCAGCATTACGATGAAGCACTGGAACTGTACGAGGGATACAGTCGGGCGGAGGCCTCCACGGAGCGTCAGGATTCCCTGCAGCTTGGGATGGAGCGGTACGCGCAGATACGGCTCGCGGATGCGAAGAATATATTTGTCATAGATAAGGAAAATGTATTGACCGGTGTGGAGTATGCGACGACGCTGTATGCACCGGAGGTTGTCAAAGATGCGGATGGAAAGACGTCATTGGGGGACGAAAAATCCATGTTGTTCCAGCATCGCATTGACGTCCGTGCATACAACAGGCAGTCCATACTCGATACGATAGAGCTGTGCAGCGAGGAAGTTATGTAAGATACAAGCCCCTGCGTGAGTGCCACTGTGATTAAGTGCCACGGCACCCTGCGTGAGTGCCACTGTATTAGCGTTCCTTGATGGCGCGCAGGAAAAAGAAAACGGCAAGAAGCAGAAAAATAACTGCCAGCGCAAACAGGGTGGCACCGCCGTAGAGGATACTTCCGGTATTCGGCCATGAGCCGCCTATGTAAGCCATGATCCACCAGAGCTTATCGCACATCTGGTGCGTGCAAAAGCAAATAACAGACAATGCTAAAAAGATAAATCCACGTATTTCATTTTTCATAATTGAATCCTTTCTGTAGCCTACTTGGGCTGCCATTCTGTAAAGTAATATTTTCCAAGATGATACACACCTACACACAGGGTAATTCCGATGATGATCGCAAACGGTACCAGTTCGTTCCATTTCCAGAAATTAGGGTCCAGCACGCCGGAGGTACCGTCCCGCATCATGGGATTTAAAGCGGAGATCAGAAGTACAATAAATGAGACAGCAGCCGCAATCGCGACACCGCAGATGCCGATGACCAGATTGGAACTGTGTCTGTCAGATTTTGGTTCTGCTTCTATGTGATGCGCCGGTTCCGGTAAGACGCTGTCCTCCTCTTTTAAAAGATAATCGGTCGTCACATGGAAATACTCGCTTAACTTTAAGATAACAGCAGTTTCCGGAAGGGCATTGTCCGTCTCCCACCTGGAGATGGCCTGTCTTGATAAACCTAAAATAGCAGCCAGCTGTTCCTGGGATATCTGTTCCCGTTTGCGGAGCTGCTTTATTTTTTCACCTGTTGTCATATGGCTGTCCTCCTTTACCGCTAGTATAGCAATCTGGCAGGACGCTGTCTATCATGTCAACTTGGAATTTCCGCAATTTTGAATTGCATTTTGCCCATTTTGCGGCAAAACGCGCTGTCATTGACAGCGCGTTTTATTAAGGGATCAGAAGTGAACCACTGTAGGGTGCCAGCTCTAACCGGATAAAATAGCCGCGGTCTGCATGGCATACCGGACATGCGGCAGGAACCGAGGTGC
>CAVCFM010000217.1:0-3735 GCA_963601305.1 bacterium
TTTTATATAATATGATGGACGTGATCAACTGGATGGTTCTCTCCGGCAAGCCCGCAGAGGCGAGCAATACGATCCAGCAGCTTGCCAAATTCTATAAGCTGACTTTAAGCCAGAAGAAAAATATCGGAACCATCAAGGAAGAGCTCGAACATGTCAATATCTATATCGAGCTTCAAAATATGCGTTTTTCCAACCGGTTTGATTTTGTGATCGATATGCCCGATGAGCTGGTCAATTATCAGATTCCAAAGCTGACCTTACAGCCGATCGTAGAGAACTCAATCCTGCACGGCATTATGGAAAAAGAAGACAAAACCGGCACGATCGTAATCACCGGCTGGGAAGAGAATGAAGATATCTATATCCTGATTTCAGATGACGGCATAGGAATACCGGAGGATATTCTTCCAAACATACTCTCCTGTGAGCGTAAAAAGATTTCCTCCGGCACAAATATCGCCGTATATAACATTCACAACCGCTTACAGCTGCTCTACGGCACAGGCTATGGTCTGACCTATGAGAGCACCTACCACCACGGTTGTGATGTCACAATTAAGATTCCAAAACTTTCGGTGTGATTATTGATAGAGCTCATCGTCTGATTTGAAATTCAGCACATCCTCATTTAACTTCACGCCGAATGCTTTTCCGATGGCACGCAGCTCATCATCCTCGATGACCTGTGAAAGCTTCCTGCCGCCGTTTGCAGACATTGCGATTGAAGCGATCTGGGCTGCCTTTTCTATGGTATGCATCAGTCCGAATGCCGTATCAAAATCCGGTCCGGACACGAACAGTCCATGGAATGCCCAGATTGCGGCATCGTATTTTTCCATTTCCTTGCAGGTTGCCTTTGCGATCTCGGCTCCGCCCGGAACCATCCACGGCACAACTCCGACACCACCTGGGAATACAACACAACACTCTGTTGCGCTCTTCCACAACATTCTGGTAAAAATCTCAGCCTTTAACGGCAGAACAAACGTAAGTGCGATCACATACGGTGTATGTGCATGATAGATGACACGGTTGGCGCCGTTTGTCACACGCTTTCTCACAGAATGGTTCATAAAATGTGTCGGGAACTCGCTGGTAGGTTTTCCGCCTTTCTCCAATCCCCATACAATACGATAGCTGTCACCGGCATCGTTGATCTCCACAATACAGATATTGTTCTGTGGCTCATGGCTTACATTCTGTAAAAATTTACCGCTTCCTGTGGAAATAAAATATTCGCCTCTCAGGTTATCTGCGGACACGCCCATCGGACACCACTCACCCGGTGTCTCCTTAAAATACGGACGACATTCCTCCACTTCCTCCGGTCTCATACGATAAGTCAGATTACCTCCGTTCCGCTCATGCCAGCCCTGTCTTACTCCGTCTGCGCACATCTGAATATACTCTTCTATTACGCGAACACCGAATATGTTATTCATTTCCTACCTCCATCTGCACCGTAACCGATGCGTTTTATTTATTATAAATCAGTGCCCACAGCAATCGCTGCAGGCACTATGATTATAACACAGGTTTATCTCTTTGAGAGAACTTCCTTTTCATATTTTTCTACTTCATCAAAGAAATGAAGGTCATCTACTCTGTTCTCTCTTCTTAAGTACTCTTCCCATACAGCGCCAAGTGGAAGCATCTTGCAAGCCTCCTGCATTACCATAAGCTTGGTCATCTGGTTGGTATCCTGAAGTTCTTTGAGCTTCTCGTTTGGCAGGCACAGTGCATTTAACAATGCTTTCTCCCAGCTTCTGTAGCCGGTTGCCAGTGCAGAGATACGGTTGATGCTTGCATCAAAGTAATCCAGTGCCATATAAACTCTCTTCAAGCCGTCGTTACGGACGATTTCTTTTGCCATCTCTTTTGTCTCATCGTCAAAGAGCACTACATGGTCAGAATCCCAGCGTACCGGTCTTGTGATGTGAAGTGCGAACTCCGGATAGAAGCAAAGCATTGCAGGGATCTTGTCGGAGACAACCTCTGTCGGATGATAATGTCCATTGTCCATCAGTGGCATGCAGCCGTCATGGGTTGCTGCAAAGCTTAAAGTAAACTCTGCGGAACCTACGGTATAGGATTCCACACCGATACCGAATACCTTGGACTCTACACATGGTTTTACCAGGTTCTTGTCATACGGCTCGGATAAAATCTGCTCGATGGAATCTTTGTATCTCATACGAGGTCCCATACGGTCTGCCGGGATATCCTTGAATCCGTCACCGGTCCAAATGTTCATAACACATGGGAATCCTGTCTCCTCTGCAAAATACTGGGAGATACGGATACAAGCTTTGCCGTGATCGATCCAGAATTTGCGGATCTCTTCATCCGGGGATGACAAGGTAAGTCCGGATGCAGCCTTCTCATGTGAGAAGAATGTCGGGTTAAAGTCAAGTCCTGTATGGTATTTTTTTGCAAGTTCTACCCATCTCTTGAAGTGTCTCGGCTCTAATTTATCGCGGTCTACAAATCCGTCTTCCTCAAAGATCGCATAGTTCGCATGAACGTTAATCTTTGGTTTGCCAGGGATCATGGAGATTACTTTTTCCATATCTGCAAAGAACTCATCCGGATTGGTTGCTTTTCCTGGATAGTTACCGGTTGTCTGGATACCACCGGTCAGTCCGCCGTCATTGTCAAAACCGATAACGTCATCGATCTGCCAGCAGTGAAGAGATACCGGGACATTTTTTAATGTCTCGATGGCTGCCTCGGTGTCAACTCCAACCTCTGCATATGCTTCTTTTGCTGCTTCATATCTTTCTTTCTGTGTCATGTGTTTACCCTCCATTATTTTATAAAATTATGCTTCGTATGTTTTTACCTCAAAGGAATCAAAAATACAGTTTCTGGCTGCTCTAAGGTCTGTAAATACCCCGTCAGCGATCATCTGTGCCACAAGGTTGCCGATGGCTGTCGCCTCGGTCGGTCCTGCATATACCGTGCAGCCGCAGGCTTTCGCCGTCAGCTCATTTAAGTATGCGGCATTGGCTCCGCCGCCCACTACGTGGATGCTGTTGTACTTGCAGCCGGTCATCTCCTCAATCTCTGCAATGGTCGCTGCATAACATTTTGCAAGGCTGTTGTAGATAACGGATGCTACCTCTGCAATTCCCTCCGGCACTCTCTGTCCGCTCTCGCGGCAGGCATCCTGCACCTCTTTTGTCATGTTCTCCGGTGCGAGGAAACGATTGTCATTGCAATCTACCAAAGATGCGATATCCGTCTTTGCCGCATTCTCACAGATCTCGCCAAATCCCTGTTCCGGCGCTAACTCCTTGCGCACGGACTGGATCATCCACAGTCCCATGATATTTTTCAGATAGCGGAACCGGTAATCGTAGCCGCCCTCGTTGGTAAGGTTGTGCTTCTCGCTCTCCGGGGAGCAATTGGCTTTCATCATCTCAGTTCCCATCAATGACCATGTTCCGGAGCTGATATAGATGGTGTGATCCTGGTTGGTCGGAACCGCCATTACCGCAGAACCGGTATCATGGGTCGCCGGTGTTACCACCTGGCAGTCAAAACCGACTTCCTTCTGCACTTCCTCGGTCAGATGTCCGAGATTCGTTCCCGGCTTTACGATCTTCTGGAAAATGTGCTTCGGATAACCCAGCCGCTCGATCAATTCATAATCCCACTCTTTCGTCTCCGGGTTCACCAGCTGTGTGGTGGTGGCATTGGTATACTCGCACACTGCCTGCCCGGTCAAAAGAT
>CAVCFM010000218.1:0-3995 GCA_963601305.1 bacterium
CCTTTTTGTACGGCATCACACCCTCGTTGACATCCACGATATAGACATGCTCATACTCTAATCCCTTCGCGCTGTGCAGCGTCGATAACGCCACGGAATCTTTTGGCACTTCCTGGCTGCGATAGATCGTTTCCAGCTCCTTGGTATACGCATCAATATGTTCAAACCACTGTTCAAAGGTGTCGAACCCCTTTGCCCCCTCCTGTAATTCCTCCAGCACGTCGTAGAGGTCATCTACCCGCATACGCCTGTAATCGGCATATTCCTCGCAGAAATCGTCATAGCCGATCCCTTTTCGTATGTAATTGATCGCCGCATACGGCTTCATGTGCGACAGCATTTTCACATCGTGCTCGAGCTTTCCGATCCGCTCCGCCACCCACGGCTGCTCCTCAAAATACCACTCCCAGACATCAAATGCCACGGTATCCTCGTCGAGGGACTCTCTGGTAATATAGCGCTTGGGCCGGTTCATAATGCGAAGGAAATCACTGCGCGCCCGGCTTCCCATGGCAATGCGGATATATGCAAACAAGTCTTTTGCGATCCAGTGCTCATACAAATTCGGTACATTGTCTCTGGTGCGAAACGGCACGTTGTACTCTAGCAGCTGCTCCATCAGAAGCCGCGGCTGTGTGTTGGTTCTAAAAAGTACCGCAATGTCGGCGTAATGGCCGCCCCGCTCTATGATGTCCTGAATATCCCAGATGATCCGCAGATTTTCCTCCCGCTGGTCCTTAAAGACACCGCACTCCACCTCACACTCCGGCTCCCTTGACGCGTGGATTGCCTTGTCGTAGCGCTCCTTGTTGTGTCCGATGAGCTTTAGGGCACCGTCTACGATATGCTTCTGGGAACGGTAATTCACGTCCAAAAGCACCGTCTTTGCACCGGGGAAATCATCCTTAAAGTGAAGCATGATCTCCGGCTTTGCACCGCGGAACCGGTAGATGGACTGGTCATCGTCCCCCACGACAAACAAATTCTGCGCACTCCCTGCGAGCTGTTTTACGACGTCAAACTGTATCTTGTTGATGTCCTGAAACTCGTCAATCAGAATATACTGATACTTTCTCTGCCATGCACTAAGGATATCCGGCCGCTCCGCAAATAACTCGTAGGTATACACTAACATATCCTCAAAATCAATCAGATGGTTCTGGTAGAGATACTCGTGATACTCGCTGTATATCTGTCGGAAGACTTCCTCGGCACAGTTTTTGGAATAATAGTTGGCGATTGCGATCCCGGTATTTTTTACCATACCAATCTCGCCGAGCACGGCAGTGATAAATTCCGTCTCGTCCTCATACTCTAACCGGTGCTTGGCGATCAGTCCCCGCATACACTGAAACTTCTGATCCTCACGGATGATATTTTCCGCCCGGTAATGATAGGCATGTTTCAAAATTGCAAAAAAGACTGCATGAAATGTTCCAAACGTGACCGGATAGTTTGCATCTCCCACTAACCGGCGAAAACGCTCTTTCATCTCTGTCGCAGCCGCCTTTGTAAATGTGATCACCAGAATATTTGCCGGATTCACATGACCTTCGATAATTAAGTTTTTGGTACGTTCTGTGATAACGGTGGTTTTGCCCGAACCCGGGCCGGCTAAAACAAGCATCGGGCCATCCTTATGTCGGATGGCCTCCTGCTGAGATGTGTTAAAACTCATAGAATTCCTCTATTTCTGTAACTTTGCGATACCCTGTCTGATTCTCCGTAAGGACTCTTCTTTTCCGAGAACCTCCATCAGCTCAGTTGCACCGCCCGGTGTCATCTGCTTACCGGAAACTGCAGTACGGATTGGCCACATCACATAGCCATTCTTCACGCCCTTCTCCTCTACATACTTAAGCAGTGCAGCGTAAAGTGCATCGTTTGAGAAATCCTCCTGTGCCTCAAGGATCGGCAGGACATCCTGTAATACCTGAAGGGAAGTCTCCTCGTTGGTCTTCATCTTCTTGTGTACATACATTGAGGTGTCATACTCCGGAAGCTCGTCGAAGAAATCCACATGCTCTGCGATATCCGGGAAAATCTCAATTCTGGTCTTGACCATGGCTGCAATCTTCTTCAGATCCAGATCCTTCTTGATCGCAGCTTTTAAGTATGGCTCAGCCTTCTCGTAGAACTTGTCAAAATCCATCGCCTTGATGTATTCGCCGTTCATCCATTTTAACTTGGTGTAGTCGAACACTGCCGGGGATTTGCTGATTCTGTGGTAGTCAAACTCTTTGATCAGCTCGTCCAGTGTAAAAATCTCACGGTTGTCCTCCGGGCTCCAGCCAAGCAGCGCGATGTAGTTCACCACTGCCTCGGTCAGAAATCCCTGCTCTAACAGATCCTCAAAGGAAGAATGTCCGCTTCTCTTGGACAGCTTCTTGTGATTCTCGTCGGTGATAAGCGGCAGATGGATGTAAACCGGTGACTTCCATCCAAATGCATCGTAGAGTCTCTGGTACTTTGGTGAGGAAGACAGATATTCATTACCTCTTACCACGTGTGTGATATTCATCGTGTGGTCATCCACGACATTGGCAAAGTTGTAAGTCGGATATCCGTCGGATTTGATCAGGATCATATCGTCTAACTCTGCATTCTCTACGGTAATATCTCCGTACAGTTCATCGTGGAATGTGGTTGTTCCCTCGTTTGGGATATTCTGGCGGATGACAAACGGCTTGCCGGCTGCCAGATTCGCCTCAATCTCTTCCTTGCTTAAGTGCAGGCAGTGCTTATCATAGACGATGATCTCCTTGCCCTCTACCACTTCGGTCTTAAGGGACGCCAGACGCTCCTTGTCACAAAAGCAGTAATATGCCTCACCTTTTTCAATTAATTCTTTTGCATACTTCATGTAGATGCCGGTCTTCATACGCTCACTCTGTACATATGGGCCATAACCGCCATCCTTGTCCGGTCCCTCATCGTGAACCAGGCCGGTCTCTTTCATCGTCCGGTAAATAATATCTACAGCACCTTCCACAAACCGCTCCTGATCGGTATCCTCGATACGGAGCATGAAATCTCCGCCTTCGTGCTTGGCGATCAGGAATTCATACAATGCGGAACGCAGGTTACCTACGTGCATTCTTCCAGTTGGGCTCGGTGCAAATCTTGTTCTGACTTTGTTACTCATATCTATTCTCCTTTGGGTTCCACGCACACGGCATGGACGTATAAAATCTATAGGCAATTATATAACAGATTTCGTAATCTTGCAAAACATTTTATAATTTTGAGAAAATGCTGGTCTCCCTGCGCAGATCATCAGCGATCTCATAGTTTTCATCCATGCGTTTGGAAATGTTATCAATGTCTGTGACCAGCACCTGTGTACTGTTGGCAGCTCCGGTGACACCGTTCACACCCTCGTCGATTGCCGCCGTGATGGTGTTGATGGAGCCTGCGATCTCACCCATCACTGACTTTAACTCCTCTGTCTTTTCCGCAAACTCCGCCATGATCTTCTCGATATAGGTCGCATCTTCCTTGTACTGTCCACCGGTGGCAACAAACGTCTCAAACTCCGGTAAAATCGTATCATTCATGTAGGTGACAAGACCGTTGGCATGCTCCGCCAGATTATGTACTGCCTCCGTGACAATGCCGTTGATATCCTGGATCCTGCCTGCCGTCTCTCTGGTGGAATCCGCCAGCTGACGGATCTCCTCCGCCACAACCGCAAATCCGCGTCCAGCCTCGCCCGCTCTCGCCGCTTCAATGGAAGCGTTTAACGCAAGCAGATTCGTCTGGCTTGAGATTGTCAGAATGTCATTGGTCAGCGTATTTACCTGGTCGACGCTCTCGCTGTCTGCGATCGCCTTGTTTAAGACTGCAAGGATCTCATTGACCTTGGCACTGGTGGAACTGTGGTTTTCTCTTGCTGCGGTCTCCATCTCATCCGCACGGACTTTCATCTCGCGGGAATATCCGTTGATCTCATTGGTCTTATCCGCGATCTCTGCCACCTCTGCGTTTACCGCATT
>CAVCFM010000219.1:0-2142 GCA_963601305.1 bacterium
CAGGGAATCAGTTCCATGGTAACAGAGGCGGTGGAGGATTTGTCCAAGAACGCCAACGATATGCTGCAATTTATCGATACAACGGTATTGACGGATTATGATAAATTCGTAGATACAGCGAATAAGTATTATGAGGATGCCGACAGTATGGATGGAATCCTGCGTGAGTTCTATGAGAGTGCACAGGAGCTTGCTGCCACGATGACCCGCATGAATGAGGGAATCGACGGTATCAATATTGCTGTGGATGAGAGTGCGCAGGGAGTTACGGTTGCAGCCCAGAGCACCAGCCAGTTAGTAGAGGCTCTTGGTTCCATTAAGTCTGAAGCGGATACCAACCGTGAGATCAGCCAGCAGCTTCAGGATGAAGTACAGCGGTTTAAAAATATCTAAACGGGCGTATCATGCAAGGTATTGTTATCTATCTGGTATGTATGAATTTAGTGGGTCTGTGCATGATGGGGGTGGACAAAGCCAGGGCGAAGAAACGCGCCTGGCGCATCCCCGAGCGCAGGCTCTTTTTATGTAGTCTGTTAGGTGGAAGTCTTGGTACATGGGCTGGCATGTATCTGTTCCGCCACAAGACGAGACACTGGTATTTTGTGATCGGGATGCCGCTTATCTTCTTTTTACAGACGGCTGCAATTTTTTGCTTGATTAGAGTGTGAAAGTGTTTTATAATATCCCGAAAAGAAGGGAGAACGAAACTATGTATACAATGGAAGATATCGAAGCGATAGATATGGAAGTTGCACAGGCGATAAAGGATGAGTTTGACAGACAGAACAGCCATATTGAGCTGATCGCGTCGGAGAACTGGGTCAGCCCGGCAGTTATGTCGGCAATGGGCAGTGTGATGACGAATAAGTATGCAGAAGGCTATCCGGGAAAGCGTTACTACGGTGGCTGTGACTGTGTGGACGTGGTGGAGGAGCTTGCGATCGAGCGTGCCAAGAAGTTGTTTGGCTGTGATTATGTCAATGTGCAGCCACATTCCGGTGCACAGGCAAATATGGCAGTACAGTTCGCCATTTTAAAACCGGGCGATACGGTTATGGGTATGAACTTAGACCACGGCGGACATCTGACACACGGAAGTCCTGTGAATTTTTCCGGTACATATTTCCACATCGTCCCTTACGGAGTCAACGATGAGGGATTTATCGATTATGATAAGGTCATGGAGATTGCCATGGAGTGCAAGCCGAAGATGATCATTGCCGGTGCCAGCGCCTACGCCAGAACCATCGATTTTAAAAAGTTCCGCGAGATCGCAGATGCCTGTGGCGCTGTGCTGATGGTGGATATGGCGCACATCGCAGGACTGGTTGCAGCCGGACTTCATCCAAGCCCGATCCCGTATGCGGATGTTGTCACGACAACGACGCATAAGACACTGCGCGGACCGCGCGGAGGCATGATCTTATGCAATCAGGAAGCGGCAGATAAGTATAATTTTAACAAGGCAATCTTCCCAGGTATCCAGGGAGGTCCGCTGATGCATGTCATTGCAGCGAAGGCTGTCTGCTTTAAGGAGGCGCTCGACTCGTCCTTTAAGGTATATCAGCAGGGAATTATTGACAATGCCCAGGCATTGTGCCAGGGATTGCTAAAGCGTGACATTAAGATCGTGTCAGGCGGAACCGACAATCACCTGATGTTAGTGGATCTGACGAATTACGACCTGACCGGCAAGGCAGTGGAGAAATTGCTGGATTCCGTCAACATTACCTGCAACAAGAACACGATCCCGAATGATCCGAAATCTCCGTTCGTCACCAGCGGTGTGCGCCTTGGTACTCCGGCAGTTACCTCCCGTGGCATGAACACGGCGGACATGGATGAGATTGCAGAGGCGATTGCAATGATGATCAAAGGCGGCGAGGCGAATGCCGAGCAGGCAAGAGCAATCGTGAAGAAGCTGACCGATAAGTATCCGTTGAAATAACAGAGGGAATGTATTAAAATAAGAGTGGCTCGCGTAAGCGGGCCATTCGTATTTTAACAGACAATTGCAATATGCTGCTTTCATGTAAATTTTATATGCAATTCATGTTGCTTTAACGTGAATATCTTCGTGTAACATTTTATATAAGAAACTGTAAATATTCTGTGCATTCCGTGCAGTGTGCCCCACAGTGC
>CAVCFM010000219.1:2152-2549 GCA_963601305.1 bacterium
GTTTAGGATAACTAATAGGAATGCGAGAGGGAGATTAATAAGATGAAGCGAAGAGTGATAGAGATATTATGCGTTGTGATGGTACTTGGCAGCGTGGCAGCATGTGGCACGAAGGAGGATACAGCGACACCGGGTACGGAACAGCTGGCGGAAGAGACAGAGGTGGCAACAGAGGATGATACACAGATACCGGTATATCAGAGCAAGGTTGTCTCACTCGGGAATTATAAAGGTCTGAGTTATACAGATGAGAGTGGCAGAGAACCGACGGATGAAGAGATCGAGGAAGAGATGCAGGCAATCCTGGCTTGGTATGAGGACAGTGAACTGACCGATGAATGGGTACAGGAGAACCTTGAGTTGGATTCGGTGGAGGCATTCAGGGAGAATACCAGGG
>CAVCFM010000220.1:0-2266 GCA_963601305.1 bacterium
ATGGGATATGGGGCTGATTATTCGATCCTGGTCGGAGACAGTGAAGGGACGGCAGTGAGCCTGACCGGATATAATACCTGGGATGACAATTCCTACACGTTTACGACGGATACGGATCTTACGGATGTGGTAATTGGAATTAAGGTGGAAGTGGACACCGATGGCTGGGGATGGATCGACTCCCTGGAGGCGGTTGTCACTGATTCCGACAGCGAGAGTGATACGGAGAACAGCGACGATGATGATGTCACAGCGGTAGACGCAGATATTTATGTGGAGCGCGTGTCCGGGTTGTCGGAGGATTTTATCCGCGGTGTGGACATCTCTTCTTATGTTTCCTTGAAGGAAAGTGGTGTTACTTATTATGATTATGACGGCAATGCGCTGGATGATCAGGGATTTTTTGATCTGCTGGCAGACAGTGGTGTGAATTATATCAGAATTCGTGTCTGGAACGATCCGTATGATGCCTCCGGAAATGGATATGGCGGCGGCAACAGTGATTTGGACAAGGCAATCCTGATGGGACAGTGGGCAACGAATGCGGGAATGAAAGTGTTAATCGATTTCCATTATTCCGATTTCTGGGCTGACCCATCCAAGCAGCAGGTGCCAAAGGCATGGAGCGGTTATACTGTCGATGAAAAGGCAGAGGCGGTGGAGGAATACACGAAGACCAGTCTGGAGGCACTTTATGAGGCTGGCGTAGATGTTGGAATGGTTCAGGTCGGAAACGAGACAAACGGACAGATCTGCGGAGAGTCTGACTGGGAGTCCATGAGCGAAATCTTTTCAGCGGGAAGCAGCGCCATCCGCGCAGTCAGTGAAGAATACGGAACGGACTGTAAGGTGGTTTTACATTTTGCAAACCCGGAGACTGCGGGACGCTATGCGGGATATGCGAAAAATCTGTCAGACTACGGCGTAGACTACGATGTGTTTGCATCTTCCTATTATCCGTACTGGCATGGCACAACCGACAATCTGACTTCAGTGTTAAAAGATGTTGCGGACACTTACGATAAGGAAGTGATGGTGGCAGAGACTTCATGGGCAACGACGTTGGAGGACGGAGATGGTCATGACAATACAGTAAGAAGTGGCAGTAATGATACTGACCTGGCATATCCGATTTCCGTGCAGGGGCAGGCACTTGAACTTCGCTCTGTCATCCAGGCAGTAAAAAATGTCGGTGATGCCGGTATCGGTGTCTTTTACTGGGAGCCGGCATGGCTTCCTGTGCAGGTATATGACGCCGACGCTGATGATGCGGAAGAAGTTTTAGCGCAAAATAAGGTGCTGTGGGAGACCTATGGTTCCGGTTGGGCAACCTCCTATGCGGGAGAATATGACGCTGATGATGCTGGCGTATGGTATGGCGGTTCCGCGGTGGACAATCAGGCATTGTTTGACTTTACGGGACATCCGCTTTCGACGCTTAAGATATTCCAGTATGTCTATACGGGAACAACGGCGCCGGTGACGGTGTCATCAGTGACGGTGGATGATGTGGAGACTGAGCTGGGGGAGACAGTGGTTCTTCCGGAGACAGCGACTGTTTTATACAGCGATAATTCCACAGCGACAGTGACAGTAACCTGGGATACGGATGCACTTGCAGCAGCAGTGGCATGCGGTGCGGGAACCTATGAGATCCCGGGAACGGTGACGGTAGATGACGAGACAATTTCTGTGGTTTGCAATCTTACAATCTCACCGAAAAATCTGCTGGCAAACGGCGACTTTGAGGATGGGGCAACGGATGACTGGGTCATCACTTCCGATACCTCATGTGTAGGAATTAAGCAGGAGAGCAGTAATACCAGAAGCGGAAACTATTGCCTGCATTTCTGGTATGGCGAAGACTTTTCTTATACTGTGACACAGACGGTTACCCTTGATAAGGGAATTTATAAGGCAGGTGCCTATTTGCAGGGCGGAGATGCCGGAGATGATGCAGTGTTCCAGCTCTATATGGAGTGCGGTATCGAGAAAAAGAGTATTGATACGACAGTGAGCGGCTGGAAAAACTGGTCCAATCCTTCGGTGGAGGAGTTTGAAGTAACCAAGGATGGCAGTGAGGTCACCGTGGGTGTGTATGTTGTATCCGGCGCCGGTGGATGGGGCTCCTGGGAAGATTTTTATCTCTATAAGACGGGAGACTTAGCGCAGGAGACGGAAGACACTGAGACGGAAACGACTGAGACGGAAGAGACGGAAGCCACCGAAACGGAAGCGACCGAGACAGAAGAGACCGAAGTAACCG
>CAVCFM010000221.1:0-7563 GCA_963601305.1 bacterium
CTGCCATCCCACGGGTACTGCACATTGGCATATTGCGGGACATCGTACCCCTCCATCTGGATATGCGCAGGCACCTTGATATCCGCCCACGCGTGGCAGTCGTAATCCTTCCGCTCGAATCCTGCTATCGTCTGTTCGTAGTTTCTCGCATAGTGGAATTTAAATGTTCCATCCAAAAAGAAGCGAAAACTGCTTCCTTTTCCAAGCACATCCGGAAGTGTCCCTTGCGCTGCCGCCTTTTCCTCCCAGTCCCTGTAGCAGACATGGTCTGAATGAGCGGCAACCCGGTTCTGCTGGTAAATTTCTGGATTTTCTAAGATATCCTTCTTAAATTCGTTCATGATTATTCCCCCTGTAATTCCGGTTATTTCTGTGAAAACACCTCTGCGGTTCCCTGTTTTCTGGTTCCCTTAATAGTTTCATTATAACGCAAAAATGCGCATTTTGTGCTTATATTTCCGCACAAAACACGCATTTTTAATCATTACCAACCCTTCCTGGCAGAAATGTTATAATTCAATAATTTTCGTTCATAATTTTCCGGATTTATCTTCCACTGGTACGGGGAAGTGTTCAAAAATTTTTTGAAATTCCGGTTAAATGTGGACGTGGTCGCAAATCCTACCTTCTGGGCAACAATGTCCATGGAATCGTTGGTCTTTTTCATCAGGTCACAGGCACTCTGGATGCGGACAAAATTGATATAATCCACCGGCGACATATTCATGCAATTTTCAAAGACTCTGCGAAAATGTGTCTCACTCATATGGCAGACATTTGCCAGCTCCTCCACCCGGATCAGATGCACATATTCCATGCGCACATAATCCAAAGCCGCCGATATCTGCGCAACTCCGGTATTTTTCCGCGGCGCCACCTCCGGCTCCGCGCTTGTCTCATCCTGTTCATTCATACGGATCAGCTCCGTGACCAATGCAGCTAAAAGCCCTCGCACACTCTCGTTGTAATGCGGGCGCCTGCTGCGCATCTCCTCCATGATCAATTTGACGATCAAAGACAGATTGCGATACTCCCACTCGTGCACGAACAATGCCTTACGGTTGATTTTTTCCAGCATATCCCGCCATAACAGTTCATTGTCCGGATACATTTCAGCCACTATCTGTACCGGGTCAAAATACAGATATTCCCAAAACGATGGTCCCTCTTTTGCATTGCTGATCGTCACATGCGGGAAATTGTTTGGAATGATACTTACCATGGAAGGCTGATAGGGAATCCGCTCCTCATCGAGAACCAGATCCCCGGTACCTCCCTTGCACACGCCGATTTCCATTAAATTGTGAAAATGAAGACTGACTCCATCATGACCATAATCGCGAATCCAGGACTCTCCTAGCAGAGCTAACACATATTCATTCTGTGGTATCTCATAAAACCGGAGTTCTATGGTATCCTTCTTCTTTTTCGCCATAACTGCTCCCTGCTTCGCTTAATCGAAGTCAAATTTGTCAAAACGCTCATGCATTGCACGATAGCGGAAACGGATCATCTCGTTTTTCTCTAATACATCTTCCTCTGTTCCTCTGTACTGGCAGCGGATGCAGCTGTAAATACCTGTTTCTTTGTTGTAAAACATATCAATGTCGAGGTCTCGTAAAAAACAGGACGGACATCTATAATTTAATTTGCCTTTGCCAAGTTGAGCCATGTTGCAAATACCTCCTTATCTGAGATTGTTTTTCTGTATCCCAGGGTAAACATCGGTGAGAATGCATATCCCTCTTTCACGTAACCTTCTGCCTCACTGTCGGATGCTGTCATGGATACGCGTGTCTCGATCTCCGGAATTACTGCGCTTACTTCTGTTGCGCCCTTCACGCCTTCCTCACGGCACTTGTACTCGTAATGAATGGTCTTCTCTTCCGGTCCGTCAATCTTTAAGGTAATGTGGGACATATCCTCGGAGTACTCGGTTGTGCCGTAGCATGCAACCATATACTCGTTCAATGTCACTTCTGCATCCGGATTGCTCATCTCAAGGATGTTACGCTCAATCTTGATGTTTGAAGAACCTTCCTCAAAATATTCTTTTGTCTGAAGCTTCACTGTCAGGTCTCTAAACTCAATCGTAACAGGGTCTAAGGTAAGGATTCTTGTCTTGCCTTCCTGTGAAAAATGTGCATGTGTCGGGCAGAGGCAGAGGTCTACTTCCTCTCCCTTGTAAGAAAGTTTTGCACTTCTTACGGTTCCCTCTCCTGCGTAGTGTGTGAAGTAACCTGCGCGGTACTTCTCCTGGATCAGGAATGGGTAAGATGCATCCTGCACATGTTTGGTGCCGATACCTACCGGCCACTCTAATTTTGCTGCATATGGACGTAAATCCACGATCGCACCACCCTGATCCATGTTCACACATGCTCTCATGTATGGGTCGCAGTACCAGAACAGCTGCTTGTCGGAACCGTATAAAATATCTCTCCAGAGTGCACACTCCGGCTCGTTGTAATTTTTCTGGTTCACACCCTTAACCTCACGGTAGTAATCTGCAAACTCAGACATGGTCATATCGACTAACTTGCCTTCTTTTTTCAGATTGCCATAGTAAGCGCAGCCCTCGCTGTAGGATTTGTAGAGAAGCTCATATGGCTGCTCCCAGCGTCCCATCTTGTTCATCCAGCCAGGTCCGACAAACATCATGTTGTATGCATAACCGTTGTTGTATTTTGCCAGAGAGCGGTACTGGTCGATCAGGTTGTAAAGGTATGGGAACTCCCATGTCTTGGTGTCATAAATCATACCGCGGAGTACGTTCTGCGGATGAGTTCCGAAGTTGGAACCGTTTCCGTCATAGCATGCGATAAGGTCGCGGGACAGATGCGGGATCGCAACAATACCGCTGTCCTCTGCCTCATTTGCAGCCGGTGCATGTGTGTTCTGTTTGGATGGGATCCATGGTGCCCATGGGCCTCCATCAAATAACGTATACCAGGAGTTATTGCAGGTGTGATAAGCCTTCGGTCCTTCCTCCCAGCAGGTTGCAACCGCACATTTCACACTCGGGTATGTCGCTTTGATGTAGTTTGTCAGATCTGCATCCATGTAATAGGAACCGGTGGATTCCGGATAAAAGCCAAATCTGTCATGGAATTTTTCAAACACATCATTGACGATGGCTTTTTTGTCCTCCATGGAGAACATCCAGATACAGAAATCTTTGGTCTTGTATTTTTCACGGAACTCCTCGCAAGGCAGTCCAAGTAAGGACAATGCGATCTCATCGCCGTATACTTCATGGTCATGCTTTGCGATCTCCACAGCTTCATCGTTAAAAAGAGAAGCGTATGTCATCTGGATCGTTACTTTCAATCCATTCTCATGTGCAAGTCTCTGCTGTGTCTTAAAGATATCCAAAGACTCTGTCAAAAGAGCTTTATCGCCGATATCCTCTTCCTTTCCCTGTCCTGTAACAGTCGCAGAATACTCCGGAACCATTTCCGGTCTGTGGATCAGGTTTAATACAAATTGCTCCATTTTTCTTTTCTCCTCAAAAATAAATTATGTAATGTGAGTCTATTCTACGAAGAACGCTGTTTTTGCGTTCTTCTAATGCAAAGTTAGAAATACTTAGACAGTGCAGCCGTTGCTGCAATGTCTATATAGTATTTCTCTTTGCTATTTAGCCTTTAACAGCTCCACCGGTAACACCCTCAACATAGAACTTCTGCATTACTACGAAGAGAATTGAAATCGGGATCGCGATCATAACACCGCCGGCACAGAAAATTGAAAAATAATCTCCGATCAGTGTTTTCTGTAACAGGTTGTAAAGACCAATTGCAACTGTCCAGTCTGCAGAATCTTTGGACTTGATCATGATACGTGCCATAACGAAATCCATCCACGGACTTAAGAAAGAATTGATGATGGTATAAACAATCATCGGTTTTGACAGCGGAATAATGATCTTAGAAAAAATTGTTGCCTCAGATGCTCCCTCTAAACGGGCTGCCTCTCTTAACGAAACCGGAATGGTATCAAAAAAGCCTTTTAATACTAAAAATCCCAATCCAGATCCTGCGGAATATACGATAACCAGACCTGCGAGTGAATCGGTCAGTCCGATCATCTTTAAAACAAAGTAAACTGCGATCATGGAAAGTACACCAGGGAACATTCCAAGAATGATTGAGAAACTCATCAAAGGTTTTCTTGCCTTAAATCTCATGCAGCTGAATGCATAGGAAACCATCAGTACAAATGCCGATGAAATGATACAGGTGAAAAATGCCACAATAAAGGTGTTTTTAAACCATGCCGGGAAATTTGCCGCTGTATCAGTTTCAAAAAACAGCTGATAATAGTTTGCCAGTGTCCAGTGTTCCGGGAAAAAGTGCTGGTAACTTACACCCTTGGTTGTTGATAGAGACGTAACAACCAGCCATACGATCGGAATCAGCCAGATAATTGCCAGAAGAGCAAGTACTAAATGTCTTACAACGATTTTCCATGTTTTTGTTTTCATTATTGATATACCTCCTCTTTATCTCCACTGATCATTCTTGTATAGCTAAGCAGTGTCAGAAGGGCACAGATAACGAACGAAACAATACCGATTACAGATGCCATCTTGTAGTTCGAGTTATCATTGGTCAGAGTAAACAGCCATGTGATAAGAAGGTCTGTCTCTTTCGCATTGGAATTTGCAAATGCCATGTTTGCAGTAGCTGTTGTACTTGTAAGCAGGTAAATAACGTTGAAGTTATTGATATTTGCAATCACACTCTGGATCAAAGATGGTCCGCAGATAAATAATACATACGGCATCGTAATTTTCCAGAAAATCTGCCATTTGTTTGCACCATCAATACGTGCGCTCTCTAATTGGTCTGTCGGAATATTCATCAAAATACCTGTTGCAGAAAGCATCTGATACGGAACGCCGACCCAGATATTGATCAGAATGATCATTACATGTGACCAGCCCGGTTTTGACAGAAACGGGATAAAGCTTCCGCTGATAAGACCGATACTCTGTAACCAGCCCGTCAATCCGATGTTCGCGCAAAGTGTATTTACAATACCATGGTCACTGAACATTTTGCTGATAAGCAATAATGTTACGAACTGTGGGATTGCAATTGTCACTACAAAAAGTGATCTCCACATTTTCTTGAAACGTGTATCCTCATGATTGATCAGTTTTGCCAAAAGGATACCGCCGATGAAAGTGGTAAATGTTGCGGAAACAGCCCAGATCAGTGTCCATGCTAAAATTCTGACAAAAGCATAGGAGAAAGTGATGGTAGTTCCGCCGGTGAACATATTTTTAAAGTTATCCAGTCCCACCCATGTAAACAGGTAGTTTGGAGGCATATGATTGATATCATAGTTGGTAAATGCCACACATGACATGAAGATGATCGGGATAATATTCATCATAATAACGCCGATGCTTGGCAGTGTGAGCAGTGTAATGTAGAACTTTCCGTTGAAAAGAGACTTTACATCCTCTTTAAAGTTATTGATGTGTTCGCCCTCTTCTTTCATAAGCTGAAGACGGTATACAGCCTTCATATTGCTTATATATAAAAGTATGAATGCTATGATCACGAGAATTCCGATAATGCCGTACAATAAGATCAACAATGAATTATCATAATCATTAACAGTGTTTTTCATCGTCAGTGGATCAAACACAGACTCGTACTGTGTTGTACCAAGTGTTTTTAAATCTTTAATATAATCGATAGAGAACATGCCCGTAAACAGGATCACTATCACTTCAAGGGCTGTCATTAAGATACCTTTGACAATCTGTCTGCGCCCCCAGTATCCGGCACCCATAACAAGCAGTGAAAGCTTGCACCAGATATCGCCCTTTGCCACGGCTTTCCCAAAATCAGCAAAGTATTTTTTGATTGCGTTTGAAAATGTTTTCATAGATTCGCTCCCTATGCGTGTGAATGAGCATTTCTGTCATGGTGACAAAAATCTTTCTCTTTTTAAAAATTTCCACATGCCTACCTTCACAAGGCATGTGGAAATTTATGTTTTATGAGTCTTTTGCTTACTCTGCTACTGGCTGTGTAATACCATCTACTGCATCATTAAGTACAGTCTGAAGATCAGAAGCGCCATCAACTAAGTTCTGTCCAAGTGCTTTTGCAGGATCCCAGAAATTCTGACCAACAACCTGCTGATCTGCGTACTGAGCCTGTGCTGCAAGTGCTGCAAGTGCTGGGGAAGAAATCTGCTCTGCTGCTACTGTGTTAGCCGGTCCCTCTGATGTTGCATTACCGATTGCTAACTGGCTCTCCTCGTTTGTGAGGTACTCAGCAAGTAACATAGACCATCCAATGTTCTTAGCGTGAGAGTTAACACCTACGAATTTGTAACCAGCATAAGATTTCATCTGTGTAGCTGTTCCGTTTACATCGAAGGTAGGAAGTTTGCATGCAGCATATCCATCACCATATTTCTCTTCGAAAGAGTTTGTGTTCCATGTACCGGAAACGTATGCTCCAAGTGTTCCATCATTTAACATAGTGATTGCATCCTGATCAGTTACGCTTACAAAAGCGGAAGAAGATGCGATGTTCTCAATGCTCTCTGCTACTGCAAGACCTGTCTCAGAGTTCCAGTCACAGGTATTAGAATTGTCTTCATTCATAGAAAGCTCGCAGCCTGCGCCAGCGAAAAATCCATACAGATACCAGCCGTTTGCTACATCCATACCTACTTTTGTTCCTACCTCTTCAGCTTTTGCTGTAAGAGCCTCCCAGGAAGCTACATCCTCATCTGAGAAGATGTTTGAATCATAATATAAGAAATAACCATTAGAAGCTGTCAGTGGATAAGCGTAAAGTTTTCCGTCTTTAGAAGCTGCCTCAACAGTTGCTGCTGAGTTGGTTTCTTTCGGATCATATGTATAGGTAGCTGCCACTTCCTGAAGTGCGCCTGCATTTACAAGGTCGTTTACCTGATCATCTGCAAATACAAATACATCTGCTGCTGCATCGATATCCTCAAGGATCTTATCTTTTGCATCTGCCTCAGATACAGCGCCAATTGTGATGTTGAAGTCTACATCTGAATACTGCTCTTTAAATTTCTCTGTCAACTCTTTCATAACTGTCTGATAAGACTCCAGTTCTGAGCACCATAACTGGATATCTACAGTTCCGTCTGTTGCTGCGATTAAGTTTGCGATTGCATCCTCAGAAGCTGTTCCAGACTCTGTCTCAGCTGTTGCTGCATCACCTGCTTCTGTTGTCGCTGCAGCATCATCTGTTGTCGTTGCTGCATCATCTGTTGCTGCTGTGCTGTTGCTTCCGCATCCTGCGAACATGGATGCTACCATTGCTGCACATAATACTGTGCTAACCACTTTTTTCTTCATTCTGAAAATCCTCCCTTTTCTTTTTGCCTCTTTATAGAAACTCCTGCGCATTTCTACGCATTGCGCATCTATTGCGCAATCGGTTGTTCTATGATTAAAGTATATTACGCCACGTCATTTGTGTCAATGTGCATGATTTATAATAAATCCATGCATTTTTTAGCATAAATGCACAAGTTTTTCCAGTGTCAAGCCTGCTT
>CAVCFM010000222.1:0-4768 GCA_963601305.1 bacterium
GAGAGTTGGATATACCGGTGGATGCCGGACTGGTACGGCGGGTGCGCAATACGACCCCGCAAAAGGAGCTGAACGATAAGGAGCGGAAAGCCAATTTAAAAAATGCTTTCCAATTGTCCTGCAATATAGTAAAATATAAACAAATACTATTGGTAGATGATATTTATACGACGGGAAGCACGATGGATGCCGTGGCAGAAGTCCTGCAATCCGGGGAGAATACCAGAATTTATTATATCTGCATCAGCATAGGAAGTGGATTCTGATGCATGGCAGGAGGTATGGGAACTATGGAAGTAAAGAGTTGCAAAGAATGTAGAAGATTATTTAATTATATGGGAGGACCGATGCTCTGTCCGGCATGTGTCAAGAAGCTGGAGGAGAAGTTCCAGGAGGTAAAGCTCTACCTGAACGATCATCCGAATTCATCCATCAGCACCGTGTCCGAGGAGCTGGATGTCTCAGTGAAGCAGATTAAGCAGTGGATTCGCGAGGAACGATTGACATTATCAGATCCGACCGAAGCCGGAATTGTCTGTGAACAGTGCGGAACACCGATCTGTTCCGGTCGTTTCTGCGATAAATGCAAGGCGCAGATGCAGAATGAATTTTCCGGTGTGCTGTCCAAACCAAAGGCACCGGAAGTGAAAAAGGAGCGGGATGGAAACCGTATGCGCTTCTTATAGAATGAATTTTATAGAGACAGGGCCTGTTAGCAGTGCCCTGTTTTTCTTTTTTCTTTGAAAAATGCCAGTGCTATGCTATAATGATTAGAAGAATGCGTAATTGCGCGCAATGCACAGGGGGAAGACACCAATATGGTAAATGAAGAACGTCTACGGCATATGATTAAGATGGCAGAGTTCGATACGAACGATGGCAAGGAATGTAAGCCGATGATCCAGTATGCAAGAAAAGACTATGTTGCGCTGCAGATGCTGATCAGCTTTGTCACAGGCAGCGTGTGCTATGTGCTGCTGGTAGGGCTGTGGGCACTGTATTCAGCGGAGAGTCTGCTCGCCCAGCTCAATAAAATGGATATCCAGGGAGCATTGATGTCAGTGCTGTTATCCTATCTGTTGTTCATGGTGCTTTATCTGGGAGCTACCTACATTGTTTATAACGTAAAATATACAGCCGGACGAAAAAAAGTTAAACGCTACTATGCGAATGTGAAAAAAGTAAACAGAATGTATGAGCGTGAGGAACGGCTGCGGTCAAGCGAGAACAGGGACTGGGAATAAACAGCGGGAGGCAAAGATGGCAAGTATATTAGAACTAAAAGAGAAATTGACACGTTTTTATGGGAAGAATGATGTCTATATCAGACCGATATTAAAATTTGTGCTGGCGTTTGTGACGTTTACACTGATCAACCAGAATATCGGATATATGACAAGCATCAGTAAGATGCCGATCGCATTGATCCTGGCATTGATCTGTTCCATTATATCGGTAAACGGAATGATGGTACTGGCATCGCTGCTGATACTGGCAGATATGTATGCGCTGTCTATGGAAGTATGTATTGTGACAGTATTGATGTTTCTGGTAATATATCTCGTCTATTTCCGGTTTGCGCCGAAAAGTGGTTACAATGTGGTGTTGACTCCGCTTTGTTTTAAATTGCATATCCCGTATATCATGCCGGTGGGGACAGGACTTCTTCAGGAGATACAGGCAGTGTTTCCGGTTGCATGCGGTACGGTTTTGTATTACTTCCTGAACGGAGTAAAAGAAAATGCGACCATGCTTTCAGATGCATCGGAAGCAGATGAGACTACATCAAAGGTTGTCATCGCGTTAAATCAGCTTTTGGGCAACAAAGAACTGTATCTGGTACTCGGAATTATGGTTGCAACGACACTGATCGTGCACACCATACGGAAACGTTCCATTGAGAATGCATGGCGGATTGCGATCATCGCAGGTATCCTGTTTGAGACGGTGGGATTGATCGTGGGTTACATGCTGCTCGGAATGGCAGATAAGACGATAGGAGTGCTGATTGGAAATGCAGTGGCAGTATTGATAGCGCTTCTGATACAGTTTCTGTTCTTTAATCTGGACTATTCGAGAACGGAGCGTCTGCAGTTTGAAGATGATGAATATTTTTACTACGTAAAAGCGGTGCCGAAGGCGCTGGTGTCAGGAAGCGATAAGAAGATCAAGCGTTTCAACGGAAGGGACGATAAGGAAGAACGTCTGACCAAGAAGCGTTTTGCAGAAGAGATGGATATCGACGAAGATTTATTGGATTAAGGAAGTGAAGGGCGTGCAGAATATAGTTGCGGCATTGGGATCTTTTTTTGAAAAAGTATCTACTTACGTTAATTTACCCAAGATGACCATAACAGATGTTGTGGAGATAATTATAATTGCATTTCTGTGTTACTATATGCTGGTCTGGATCCAGAATACCAGAGCATGGATGCTGCTGCGCGGATTGTTAGTGATCCTGCTGTTCGTGCTGGTGGCGGTCATCTTCCAGATGAATACAATCATATGGATCACGCAGAATATGCTGAGTGTTGCTCTGGTAGCGCTGGTGGTGATCTTTCAGCCGGAGATGCGCAAGGCACTGGAAAATCTCGGGCGGAAAAATATTTTTTCTGCACTCTTTTCATTTGATTTTTCCAAGGATGAAGGGGGCAAGTTCTCGGATAAGACGATCAACGAGCTGGTAAAAGCCTGCTACGAGATGGCGAAAGTGAAGACAGGAGCACTGATCGTAGTCGAGGATGAGATCGTACTTTCTGAATATGAGAGAACCGGTATTGCGATCGACGGTATTCTCACAAGCCAGCTGCTCATTAATATTTTTGAGAAAAATACACCGCTGCACGATGGAGCAGTCATTGTGCGCGGCGACCGTGTCGTGGCGGCAACCTGTTACCTTCCGCTTTCGGACTCGCTCAGCCTGAGCAAGGATCTGGGAACCAGACACCGTGCAGCTGTGGGTATCAGTGAGGTCGGGGATTCGCTGATCATCGTTGTCTCCGAGGAGACAGGTAGAGTGTCTATCGCCATGGGAGGAGAGCTGTACCGCAATGTGGATGCAGAGTTCCTTAAGAATAAGCTCACATTTATTCAGAAGCGGGAGAAGGAATTGTCAAAAATTGGTACATTAAAGAGGAGGCTTAAGGATGCTAAAAAAGCTCATAAAAAAGATAACGCATAATTTTGGCCTCAAATTACTTGCAGCAGTGTTTGCAGTGATTTTATGGATCGTGGTGGTGAATATCGATGATCCGATGGTGCCACGTTCCTATACGACCAGTATCACACCGATCAATGAGGATTACATCACGTCCCAGAACAAGTATTATGAGCCGCTTGACAGCAACAATACAGTGACGTTTACAGTTTCTGCGAAGCGCAGTGTTCACAATGAACTTTCCAACAGTGACTTTTCGGCTGTGGCTGACATGGAGAAGATTGAATACAATCAGGACGATGGCAGTTATCGTGTGCCGGTGACAATCACGCCGACGAGATACAGCAGCAGCGTGGAAGTCAGTGCCAGACAGTTCTATTATGATGTGACATTGGAGGACCTTGGTACCTGTCAGAAAGTGATCTCTGCCTCGACGAAGGGAACCGTGGCAGACGGATGTGCATTGGGAGAGATTGAGATCGTGGGTTCCAACCTGCTTAAGATATCCGGTCCGTACTCCGTGGTAAGCCAGGTGGACACCGCAGTGGCGACCATCAATGTGGATGGCATGGCTACGGATGTGACGGACAGTGTGGTGCCGGTGCTTTATGATGCGGATGGCAACGTGATCAACACAGCAAAGCTTACGCTCAGTATCAGTACGGTGGCAGTAAAAGCACAGATCTTGAATACAAAGGATATTCCGCTGGAATTTTCCACGAAGGGTTCCGTGGCGGACGGATATATGATTACCGATGTCTCATACAGCCCGGATACCATCCGGATCAAAGGTGAGGCGGCAGTACTCAATGAGATCAGCAAAGTGACGATCCCGTCAGAGGTGCTTGACGTGACGGATGCTACGGAAAATGTTGAGACGACTGTTGACATTACTTCGTATCTGCCGGATGGCGCAGCGCTTGTGCTCTCGTCGGATGCAAAAGTTAAGGTGACAGTGACGGTGGAAGAGATTGCAAGCAAGAGTTTCCAGGTGCCGGTAAGCAATCTGTCTGTCGAGAATCTGAAGGAAGGTTATGTGGTTGAGTTTACGGAGGACACTTTCAGCGTGGAAGTATATGGTCCTAAGAGTGTGATAGATGAACTGCATGCCAAATCCATCTATGGTGTGGCAGATGCAAACGGTCTTGGAAATGGTTCACATAAGCTGGCAATCTCACTTGCGTCAGAGGATGAGGATGAATACTGGACAGAAGATACTCCGCTTGTATCGGTGGATATTACCGGGACGGCGGTAAGCACGGAAAACAGTAATTCCACATCGGGGACGCACGAGAGCACGAAGACGGACGACTCCGAGAAGCAGGAGAGCGATACGGCGGAGAGCGAGGAGACGGAGACGACTGACAGCGAAGTAAAAAATACAGAATCCACAGATAATGGGGATTCTACAAGTAATGAGAATACTGCAGACAGCGGGAATGTCTCAGATAACGGGAATACAGCAGAATAAGCAGATGGAGGATTGAATAGATGGCTAGAATGTTTGGTACAGATGGTGTGCGCGGAGTGGCAGGCTCCGAGCTGAGTGTGGAACTTGCAACTAAGTTAGGACAGGCGGGCGCATATGTGCTTACCAAGGAACAGGAACAT
>CAVCFM010000223.1:0-2040 GCA_963601305.1 bacterium
GTATCACACATAAAACAAAATGGAAATGTATCACATTGGAAATATGTGTTATTATGTACTTATCACAAAACACAAGGAGATTCTTATGAACCAAATAAATGACACTTATTTTCCAGCACATTTCATTTCCAGTTATATCAGCGATCCGGCGGGTCTCGTGCGCTTTCAGACCTACTGCACCTTCCGTTTTCTTTCCTTTGCAGACCCGGATGGGAAAGTACTGCCAAAGCGCCTTTGTAAGGAGCTTCCATTAGAAGCAGATGCCCTGTCTTTTTCTGCGATTGAAACTTACCTCGCGCGGGACTACTATTTTTCTCCGTCCTTACGCTCCGGCAGTTTTGAGCCATTTTACCTCTACTGCGCGATCGCGCTCTGCGAGCAGGATGCTGCACCGTCACTGTTTGATACGCTGCTTAGCGAATTCTGCCCGGTGATCGCAGGCGTCTCCTACACGGATGAATCGCTCTATCTCCCTGCACTGTTGCAGACCGGTGCAGACTTTTACGGCGCGCTCGTCCTGATCTTAGAAAAGACTCCTGCCGTTCTGCCACGCCTGCTGCCTCAATTCACGGAAGCCTATCACGCAGAGTATCATTTTACCTGTGAGGATTTTCTGCTCTTTGACTTTATGGACGAGTATTTCGAGCAGAGAAACTGCAAAAACCATCCATCTTTTATGGAGTTGACCGACACGCTGGTGGCTGCCACCTTAAATTACCACAACACCGATTTTGACACGATTCTGGAAAATGAAGCCGCACAGAACCTGATCGGCACCGGTTCCCGCTATGCCGGCATCAAACGCATTGCATCCGTGCAGCTTTCCAGCTCCTCGCGCCACGATGACGACTGCCGTCTTTTGGCTGAACTGTTCCGTTATGCGGCGCTTTACGAACTGCGCAACAACCTGTTTGACTTCCACTTAGACGATGACAAATTGATCACATTAGACAATTGGAAAGAGCAGCTGCACTGGCATTATGTCCAGTACTCCAACGTTTACGAGCTGGCACTGTCCACCTACCAGATGGCGCTGCTCTCCAAAGAACTGATGCGAAGAGATTTTGCCGACAACATCCGAAGCATTTTCGGCAACTAATTCTGTTACGACTGGCGCTTTTGTTCCAGGATCGCCACGTTTTTTTCCACACGTTTCTTATCCAACGGGTACACGAACCATAGCATGATTGCCACGATAAAAAATCCGATGGCAGGTGCTATGGTCGCCGCCCCATAGATTCCATCCAGCACTTCTCTGGTCTGTACTGTCGCCGCAGATTCATAGCCCACGAGCACAAGCGCCCAGCCGCCGATGCCGCCCGCCAGCGCCTGCCCCACTTTTCTCGCAAACGAATACACCGCATACACCGTGCCGTCCTCCCGCTCGCCGGTCTGCACCTCCTGGTCGTCGATCACGTCCGTGATATTTGCCCAGATCACCGTGTTAAAAAATCCAAGTCCCAAATACCCGATCATAGAAAGCAGCAAAAACAGCCACATATTTTTCAGATGAAGCACATACAAAAGCGCATACATCCCCCCTGCCAGAAGCATCCCTGCTGCCGCGCTCTCCTTTTTTCCGAACCGCCTGGATATCGGCACACTAAACGGTGCGATGAGAAACAGCACCTCCGCCGTGGAAAATATGGTAAACAGCGAGATCCCTGCCGCATTTCCAAAGTAATCCGGATAGATGTAATTGTTCATCGCATTGATGAGGAGCTGCCCCAGCAGCAGAAAAATAGCTGCCCCGATGATGCCAAGCAGGGAACGGCTTCTCGCGATTGCTCCCAACGTCTCGCCCAGGGAGTGACGCTTTGCGCCCTTTTCCACCGGCACCCGCTCGGTCACAAGGCGGTAACAGATCAGATAACAGATCACCGCCCCAATGGAAAATACTGCCGCCACCACCGTAAACGTCGCCCCGCCGCGCACGACCTGATTGCCCGCCTCGTCTCTGGTATAGATGAAAAATGGCGTGAGCACACCGATGACAAGCCCCGCCAATGCCGCACCGATGGATCGGGCAGTGGACAGCGC
>CAVCFM010000224.1:0-3297 GCA_963601305.1 bacterium
TCTGTTCCGTTCCTTTATTATTTATTAATTAGAATTTCATACTTTTTTCACATTTCGAACACGTTTTTTCATTTTTATCAAATTTTAACCAACGCATTCCATTTATATCTACGGTATCATAAAAGCATAGATTTTACCAGCAGTTTTTAACTGCATCAAATGTTGATCCGTTTTTCCTGTCGAGTTTGTTCGTCAAATCAAACTTAATTACCTATTCATTTTAATTAGGAGGAAAATTTATGTCAACAAATCAGAAAAAACAATCTATGTACGGCTGGTTTATTCTCGCTTCCGCTATGATTCTCCAGGCAGTCGTGTTCGGTGTTGCAACCAACATGCACACCCAGTTCACTTCCTATGTTGTAGCCGGTGAAAATTTCAGTCTGGCCACCTTCAACCTTATGTTTATGGTCGGTGCTGTCGTATCTGCGATCGCACAGCCATTTATCGGTAAAACTTATAACAAGTTCCCGGTAAAATTAATCTTCTTAGTTGGTACCATTGTTTCCATGGGCGGTATCATGTTCTTATCTATCGCAGATAAGTACTGGATGTTCTATCTTGGATACACACTTGCCCAGGTAGGTATCGCAGCAGTCAGCTCTCTTGGCGCACCAATGCTTATCAGCTCCTGGTTCGGCGAGAAATTAAAAGGACGTGCCTTAGGTCTTACTTTTGCAGGCGGTTCTATCGGTAACATTTTTATTCAGTCCACGATCGTGCGTATTCTTTCGAATCCTGCACAGGGTTACAAATTCGCTTACTTCTGGGCTGGTCTTATCGGATTAGTTGTAGGTCTTGTTGTTATCATCCTCTTTGTCCGCATGCCAAAGGACAACAGTGAGGTTCTCGGAAAATCCGACGAAGTTGCAACTGACGAAAAACAGGAAATCGAAGTATGGGGATATACCTTCAAAGAGGTAAAAGCACAGAAATTCTTCTGGGTTTACTGCGTTGGATTTATCTTCTTAGGCTTTTATGTTGCCGGACTTGCAATGAACTTTGCAACTTACTTAAATGCAATTAACGTAGCTCCTGCTACTGTTGGTGCTGTTGGTTCCGTATTCGCACTTTCTTCTCTGATCGGTAACGTCGGTGGCGGTACTTTATTTGATAAGTTAGGTGCAAAACCTGCTATGATCGTTGCCGGTATCCTCGTTGTTATCGCTGACTTAGCATTACTGTTCACACCACACTTTACCGGTTTGGCTTTCGTGTTCGCTGTAACAAAAGGTTTCGCTGTATATCACTATATGTCAGGTCCTTCCGTTTTAGCAAGCAAGTTATTCGGTAACAAAGAGTTCGCTTCTATCCTTGCGATCTCCAACATCTTCTTCGCTGTTGGATACGCTGTAGGAAGCCCGCTGTTTGGTGCTGTTGCAGAGGGATTAAGCTTCCAGGCTGCATGGATTTACTGCCTTGTCTGTATCGCACTTGCATTCACATGCCTGTTAAGCTCAATCAATGTATTTGAGAAGAAAAACAAAGAGAAGTTCGGTAAATAATGAATTTCTTCACACAAATAAAAAAATCTGATGACATCGCTCATCAGATTTTTTTATTTATTCTTCGGTAAATGCCTCATCCTGATTATGTAAGACACCATCCATCATCTTCATCAGCTCTAACACACTGCGAAAGCTCTTTGTCACATTCTCGTCCACCCAGGTGATCTGTCCCTGCCAGCTGGAGTTCTCACACTGCGTCACATTGACTAAAAAGGTTGCTTTTTTACTGTCTGCCATCGTCCTCTCTCCTTTTCTATTCGGTCAGGTGCGTCAATGCCCGCAGCATCAGCACCAGCAATTCACGGTCACTGCAAAAGCTTTTTGCAATCTCCTGTTCTGCCCAGTAGAGTTCCCCCTGCCAGTTGGCATTGGTTCTGGACGTCACTGCGATACAAAACGTTGCACACTTGCCGCGCTCATTTAGCACCGTCTCCCGCGGCACCAGCGGCTCCTCCTTATTGTAGTGTGGAAGCTCCGGCTCCGGTTCCTCCGTAAGGCTCCTCATATGCACCGTAGACTGCGGATAGGAAATCATATTGCACACATCCGCTATCGTCCGGATTACGGTGAGCACATCGCAGAACGGAATGGCATCCTTTGCAAAGGAGTGGTAAAGTCTGCCCCGTACTTCGTAGGAAGACGCCTCATCCACGCACATGGTTATCACATTGACGGCAGATGCTATTTTACTCGGAATACTCATCTTCTTTCCTCCAGACATTCTGTTCGATATCATAACACAGGCTTGCCGACTCCCCCAGATCACTGTTCATTGCTACCACATGGTAGGAGAGATAATTCTTTCTCGACTCCTTCGACATCTTCTCATTGATGCGCTCCACCACGTTGCGGCAGTCCTCCTGCTTGATCTCCATCAGAAGGATTAAATACTGGTTGTCACTGTATCTGGTATACAGATCGCCGCGGCGGATCGCATGACGGATGGCGCTCTCCACCTCATGCGCCAACATCTCGACACGCTCCCCGGAATCTAAGGCATAGCCCTTGCCATCCGTAATCGTGCACAGCAGCAGGCAGGCAGACTGTCCGGTCCGCTCGATCACACGCTTCACAAAACGGTAATTCTCAACAAAATTCGGATATGCGCAGAAATATGCACCCGGAACATTCTTCTCTTCCTGCAGGTTCTGTACGATCACATCGATGGTATCGGTGTTGTTGCGGATCTGCTTGCCCAGCTTTTTCATCTGCTCTGTCATATGCTCCGGCAATGATACGCCAAGTTCTTCAAACATCAGCTTGCCGGTCTCCTCATACAGCTTCGCCGCCTCCTTGGCTCTGCCTAACGCCACTAAAGCATCCATCTGATACGTCTGCCATTCGTCAAACGGATACAGGGATGCTGCCTTTGCGGAAACCTGCAATAAGGTCTCATAATCCCGCTGCGCCTTGCTCATTTCACACAATTCCCTGACGCATGCGAAATACATGTTTTTATATTTTACACTTAAGATGATCGCCCATTCCACGCCGTTTAACATCGGCAGAAATGCTCCGGCGTATGCTTCGGTGCATTTTTTCAGCAGGATGTAGCGGCGTATGTCATTGCCCTCCATCTCTGCCTCATTGACTGCTTTTTCAAAATTATGGATATCACAATCCACGATAAATTCAGGCGAAAGGCGGTAGATGCCCTGCTTGATCTGGATTGCATTATCATCCGGGAATCCGCTCTGCTTTAAAAGCTTGCGCAACCGGAATACGACCGCGCGCAGACTGTTCGACGTATCGGCGATGTCTTCCCCGCCAAACAGCTTCTCTATCAGCT
>CAVCFM010000225.1:0-7651 GCA_963601305.1 bacterium
TAGGATTAGGGTGTCAAAAGCACCATTTTAATATTTGATTTTGTTTGTACCTTGAAAATTTAACACAAACTGGTGAAAGATATGATTTTTGAATTTATCATCTACTGATATTTTGCAGCGATGGTTTATTTATCTTATGCTGTTTCCTCTTTGGAAGCATATGAATCTAAGCTATTGGTATAATCTAATAGCTTTTGAAAATCTAATGCTGCTATTTTAAATCCAAAGAATAGCCGAGTACGTTTTTTCCCATGCACTGGTATCTTATCCACATGATATCTTCGACGCAGAAGTGATGGAATTGCCTCAACTCCATTTCTAAACTTTGCATACTCAGAAAATTCTTCTGTTTGCATGTACTGTAATTGTTTTGCACGACCAACGGATTTCCAAGATACTTCCTTTCGGACTCGTGTTTTTAGAAAACGCGGCTGACACCGTTCTTTGTAAGGACATCCTTCACAGTCACTTATCCGAAAATACGCCACGGAACGATCATTGCCCGGATCATAGATGCAGTCTTCAGGTGCACAATTATTCTTACATTTGATGAGATATTTGCCATCATCGGTAAAGACAAAATCAGCATATATTTCATCTGGTTTGCGTCCTGTGAAATTGGTTGTAACAAGCTTTAGATTATGTTCAGATGCTAAACGTGAGTTCTCTTCTCCGCTGTATGCCCCATCGGCAACAATAAAAGAACCATCAGAAAAATCTTTTTTCTCATTAAGATAATCTTTCATAAACTGATTATCTGCGTAGGTATTTTGCTGGTAATCGTAGTCAATGACCAGACTGCTTTTTTCTCCGACAGATTCAACTACGTTTCCGACGTATCCAAGATGTTTGCCACCTGCTTTATAGCGAAATGTGGCTTCTGGATCAGAAGGATTAAGCAATACTTCTGAAGGATTTTCCACTTCCTCTTTTTGTCGAAGCCGCCTTGAGCCATCATCATCAATAATCGTGCGTTCCTTTAACAGGCGAATAAGAAGCTGATACTCACTTGTATCATCAAAATTACCGGTTGAATCACAAATCTTTATCAAGATATCTGCATCTTTCATCACAACAACGGTTCTCTCAGTTGCATCCATATCCCGCTTGTGATAAATGCATTTATTATAATCATCTTTTTCAATGTAATGATGTTGTTCATCCGGAATTTTTGTTCCACGCTCATCCATTATTTTGCAAAGATTAGCAACACAAGTGTAAAACAATTCAAGCAATGAGAGATTTCTGATATTTGCAGCAACCATTAAACTGTCCATACGTTGTTTGTCCGGAGTGATATCCATAAAATCAGATATTTCTTTTGCCATTTTTACAACACATTCATGAATAAGATCAACATCATGCTCTGTTTCGTAAGAAAGAACTCTTGCTCTAAACCTGCTGAGGGTTCTGTCACTAATTGGCTGCTCTTCAAAACTGGTTGTGTGCAGCGCATACTGATAGCGGATATCAAATGCCATAGCTTCAACAATCTCATCGTCAGTAACATTAAGAGCTTCTTTAAGAATCAGTGCCCCAACAATCACATTGACCGGAGTATTAGGTCTGGATGCTTTTTCACTGTAAAGAACAGAAAAAATATTTTCATCAATAGAAGGAAAAACTTTGTCTGCAAAAGTTTTTGCCCATGATTTTTCTAACATTCGTTTTTCACGTTCTGTAAGATTAAAAGTGCTGTCTAAAACAGTAAGCTGTTGATTATCATTTTTAACAAAAGACATATGGATCACCTCATAAAATGCTACCTACATTTTACCAAAGAATTCAATATTTTTACATATCGTGTTAAGTTTTCAAGGTTATAAAACTTTTGACACCCTAATCCTATAGAGCAAAAGCTATGCAAAGAGATAGAATTTTGTTGACAAGGAAACAAACATGCGATAGAGTAAGGAAGTAGGTAAACAACAAAAGGAGACTGTATGAAAGAACAGGAACTTTTATTAAAGGAACTTGCTCTGATGTTAGAGCGGCAGGACATGCTTTCCAAATTGACGGAGAGCCAGTGCCTGGATGAATACGGCTATTCGGAGACACACTGTATTGATTATATCGGACGGCTGGAACTGCCGAATGTCACCAAGATTGCAGAGCATATGGGGATGACAAGAGGCGCGATCAGCAAGATGACGAAAAAACTGTTAGCCAAGGGGCTGATCGAAAAGTACACGTTGGAGACGAATAAGAAGGAAATTTATTTCAGACTGACGGACCTTGGCATGCTGCTGTTCGAGGAACACGCGAAGCGCCATCAGATGTGGGAGACAAGGGACATGCATTTTCTGGCACGCTACTCTAAGGAAGAGGTGGAAACCGTGTACAAATTCATGTGTGAGTACAACGGCTACTTAGAGGAGCAGATAGAAGAAATTGCCGAGTCACACTGACCCGGCAATGACGAAAATTCTCTAATTATAATATAGAAGGTACGCTGCTTGATTAGAGGGTATCCGTACCGTTTAATACCGTGACCGTAATGGACTGGGAAGCGGTATCTGAGGAACCCTCATCCGTCTTTAAGGTCAGAATCAGGTTGGCGAGCGCATCTAAGGTGTCGTTGCTTAAGGTATTACCGCTCAGAAGGTTCGTGATGGTCTGACCAAGAGAACTTATATCGGAAGAAGCTGTATCCGTGCTGTCAGAACTGCTGGTATATGCACTGGAGACACCATTTTCCAGATAGTAGAGTACTTTCTTGACGTAATTCTGGGTCTCAGTAAAAGGCGGGATACCGCCATACTGATCCACATTGGAACTGCCGGCATTGTAAGCGGCGAGCGCCAGTGAAATATTACCGCTGTACTGTTGTAAGAGCTGGGAAATGTACTTGGCGCCACCCATGATGTTCTGATATGCATCATAAGCGTCGGTCACACCCATCGCAGCAGCGGTGGCAGGCATCAACTGCATGATACCGATTGCACCGGCGGAGCTGACGGCATTGGCGTCGAAGTTGGATTCCGCTTTTGCAATGGACTCTAACAGGTTCACAGATACACCGAAGGTGTTGGATGCCTCTTCAAAAATAGAAGAGAGGTCTGTGGAACTGGTCGTCGCAGTAGTCGATTGTGTATAGGATTCTGCCGCCTGATTTAAGGCGTCGGAAAAACTGGTCTCTGAAGATGAGGCAGAACTTGCAGCTTCAAGCTGTGCGGCCTCGGCACGAGCAGCCTCTGCGCGTGCAGCAGCCTGGGCGTTGATGCTGTCAACCAGTGCCTGATCATGATAATTAAGAATCGTAATACTCATTGGTACCTCTCCCGTGTTGTTGATAGAAACTATCAATAACAAATGTTTTATCGCAATATAGATAAGAAAAGTATATCATAAGTTCTGGCAAGAGGAAAGAATAAAATGCAAGAGATGACAAATGAAAAACAGGAGCGGAAAGACTCCTCCTATGGCAGGGCATTTCGCAGGGCTTTTCCATATACGATCCCGGTCATGACCGGATATCTGTTTATCGGAATGGCATTCGGCGTAATGCTGCAGGAAAAAGGATATAATTTTTTGTGGGCGATGCTTATGAGCCTTGTCTGCTATGCAGGAAGTGCCCAGTACCTCGCGGTCAATTTTTTTGCACCCGGGGTCAGCCTCATTCAGGTAATTTTTATGGAATTTATGTTAAATATCCGTCATATTTTCTATGGATTGTCGCTGATCGAGCGCTTTGCGCAGATGGGAAAAAAGCGGTTGTATATGATTTTTTCCCTGACGGATGAGACATACTCGCTGTTTTTTGTCACGAAGGTGCCGCCCGACGTGCGGGAGGATGAATTTTTGTTTGCGATCGCGCTGTTAGATCAGATTTACTGGATTGTCGGTTCGGGGCTCGGCGCATTGATCGGAACGATGATCCCATTTGATACCACGGGGATTGATTTTGCGATGACTGCGCTTTTTGTGGTAATCCTGGTGGAACAGTGGATGGATAAAAAGAACCGTCCCAGCGCCATCATCGGTCTTGCGATGGGCGTCTTATGTCTGCTGATCTTCGGCGCAGATAATTTTATCCTGCCAACCATGATCTGTATTTTGGCGACACTTCTTTGCGGCAGAAAGCAATTTGAGAAGGGAGGAATGGAAGATGCCGGTTAGTGTGGGAAGGTCTCTTGTCATCATTGCAGCGGTGGCAGGAACCATATTTTTGACAAGACTGATCCCGTTTTTATGTTTCCCTAAGGGAAAGGAAGTACCGCATCTGGTGCGTTATCTGGGAAAGGTGCTTCCGCCGGCGGTGATGGGCATGCTCGTCGTCTATTGTCTGCGGGGGATTGATGTGCTGCAGGCGCCATATGGCCTGCCGGAACTGATCGCCGTGGCGGCGGTGATACTGCTTCATGTGTGGAAGCGGAACAATCTGCTTAGTATCGGTGCAGGCACCGTATTATATATGTTTTTGGTACAGGTAGTATTTATTTAGTCAAAGGAGAAAAGATTATGAAAAAAGAGACATTCGTAACAAAAGAGCAGTTGGAAGAGATTGTAAAAAAATATCCGACCCCGTTCCATCTCTATGATGAGAAGGGCATCCGGGAGAATGCAAAAGCGGTAAAAGAGGCATTTGCGTGGAACCCGGGCTTCCGTGAGTACTTTGCGGTAAAGGCAACGCCAAACCCATACATTTTGGATATTTTAAAAGAGTATGACTGTGGCTGTGACTGCGCATCCTTAACCGAGCTGATGCTGGCAGATTCCCAGGGATTTGACGGAAAGCACATCATGTTTTCCTCCAACGATACACCGGCAAATGAGTTCGCGTTTGCAGACAAATTAGGGGCGATCATCAACTTAGATGACTTTACCCATATCGATTTCTTAGAGAAAACCATCGGAAAGATTCCGGAGACCATCAGCTGCCGCTACAATCCGGGCGGAGTTTTTAAGATGAGCAACGGTATCATGGACAATCCGGGAGATGCCAAGTATGGATTTACCCACGAGCAGATCATCGAGGGATTTAAGATCTTAAAAGAGAAGGGCGCCAAACATTTTGGTGTGCATGCATTCCTTGCCAGCAATACCGTGACCAACGAGTACTATCCGAAACTGGCGAGACAGCTGTTTGAGCTTGTGGTGGAACTGCGCGATAAGACCGGCTGCGACATCCGTTTTATCAATCTCTCCGGCGGTGTCGGAATCCCGTATTCACCGGACCAGACCCCAAATGATATCCGTGTCATCGGAGAGGGCGTACATCAGGCATATGATGAGATTTTAGTTCCGGCTGGCATGGGCGATATCGACATCTACACAGAGATGGGACGCTTTATGCTCGGACCTTACGGATGCCTGGTCACCACCGCAATCCACGAGAAACACACCCACAAGGAATACATCGGTGTGGATGCCTGCGCGGTCAACCTGATGCGCCCGGCAATCTACGGCGCTTACCACCATATTACAGTCATGGGCAAGGAAGATGCGCCTTGCGACCACAAGTATGATGTGACCGGTTCCCTCTGCGAGAACTGCGACAAATTTGCCATCGACCGCATGCTGCCGAAGATTGATATGGGAGATCTGTTAGTCATCCATGACACAGGCGCTCATGGATTTTCGATGGGATACAATTACAATGGAAAATTGCGCTCCGCTGAGGTATTATTAAAAGAGGATGGTTCCACCCAGTTGATCCGACGGGCGGAGACACCGGAGGATTATTTTAGAACCTTTGACTGTTTTGACATCTTAAAAGATATGAAATGGCAATAAGGATAAAGGAGTGCATATGTGCATCGACGAGGAACGTTTTGAACGGGCAAAAAACAGAGTAATCGGCATTGCAAGGGAGCGTCAGGGAATCGGGACGCTCTCAGAAAAAACGGTGCATGCCGTCCTCAAAAATTATTATGCCCCGGATACGGATATGCACGAGATCCCCATTGAAAATTATGTGGCGGATATCTATACCGGGTCTGAGATTATTGAGATTCAGACCCGGTCTTTTAATGCTATGCGAAAAAAGCTGGACACGTTTTTGCCGCTGTACCCGGTGACGATCGTCTATCCGATACCGCATATCAAATGGTTGTCATGGATCAACGAGGAGACCGGTGAGACATCACCGAAACGGAAATCGCCCAAACACGGCAACCCGTATCAGGCATTCATTGAAATGTATAAGATCAGGCAGTATCTGCCGGATGGAAACCTGCATTTCAGACTGGCGCTAATCGACATGGAAGAGTACCGGCTGTTAAATGGCTGGAGCCGTGATAAGAAAAAGGGCAGTGACCGCTATGACAGAATCCCGCTTCGGTATGTGCAGGAAGTCTGCATTGACCGGAGGGAAGACTATATGCAGTTCATCCCCTATGATATCCCGGAACATTTTACGGCAAAGGATTTTGCAAAATATGCAAAAATCCCGGTAAAACTGGCACAGACGGTGCTTTTGATCCTCACGGACCTGGCTCTGGTGGAGCGGATCGGAAAAGAGGGGAGAAGCTATCTCTATCAGGTCGTAGAAGTGTGACAGATACGATCAATAGTTGCTGATAACCAGTCTCTTTTTAAACAGGGCATCCATCTGGTCGATGGTGCGCCTTGCCTGTCCATAGCGGTTGCGGTTGGTGCTGATGGTGTAGATCTGTCTGGCACCGCGATAGTGCTCCCTGAGATAAAACGGAACCTTGATCCAGCCTCTGGTAAACGGAATATGGTTCTCCAAAAGAAGCTGTGCCGCCTGATTGCTGATGCGCTCATTGGTGGTGCGGCATAATTCCACATCCTTGTCAATGTCTCTTGTATTCCCCAAAATCATAACCCTTTTCATAATGTTCCTCCCTGTCAGCGAATCTTGATCGTAATCTGCTTGCCGAGACATTCCGCCACCTTGATGAGAAAATCAAGGCTTGGATTGTATCTGCCGCTCTCTAAGCGGGAAATGTTGGACTTCTTCGTGCCGACACGCTCCGCCAACACTTCCTGCGTCATATTCTGTGCCTTTCTGGCATGCTTTAACTGTTCCACCACCTCATAGCGGGGGACGAGACTCTTGTCTGCTTCCTTCATGACAACCTCATTTTGCCTGTAACTACAGAATTTTTCATAACTAAAACCATAATAAAAAGTTATCATATATGATAACCTGCGTCAAGAAACTTTTGCGGATGGAGACAAAAATATGAAACAGGAGAACGTGTAGAGAAAGAACGGAGATTTTTATATAGTTTATGGTGAGGGATATTTTGACATGAAACGTCAAATGTGGTATTCTGCAATAAGACACTACTAAGTACGGTAGGCGGTTGTCCTCTCATGGGAGTTAGAAGCCCATTTCTATATAGAAACCTTTCGAGGAATCTTACGAAAGGAGGACAATTCTTTATGGTAAGTTTTTCAGATTTATTTACTTATACGCTAGTTATAATTGCCATTATTACTCTCGTTAGTAATAAAAAAGAAAAATAGCCGCCCCGTCCTGAGAAAACGAGCGACTATTTTTCAGTCAATTTAGTATTTCGGACAACCGTTACTGTTATACGGTAGTGTCTTTATCTTTCACTCCCTCCCATTGTAGCATGCTGTGAGAGAAATTGCAAGAGGTTAGAAGCATGGAAGAGTCTCGGAATAATTGACATAATTGATATTCGAAAATAAAAAGTGCTTGCAAATGTGAAAGGAA
>CAVCFM010000226.1:0-3632 GCA_963601305.1 bacterium
TCATAGCTGTAGAACGCCACATCGTAACGCCCCTCTGTCTCGTCCGACTCTACCCATATTCCCCGCGACGCAGCTAGGATAAGATTTTGCAGCTGGCTCTCCGTGACCTGTGCTTCCATCTGTACATCGGCATCTGCGCTTGTCATGCGGTATTGATTGACACACACGGTCACGAACCCGCCCACTGCAAGTCCCAATACCGCAAGTATACTGACGGATACCAGCAGCTCCACCAGCGTAAAGCCCGCATCCTTTTTCTCCATCCAAACGCCTCCTCTACTCGATCACATGCCCTCCGGTCTCTTTTACCAGCGCAATTGCAGTCTCACGCCACTCTCCCATGCGTAAAATTACTTTTTTACAATATACTTCGTCATCCTCGTCCATGGATGAAAACGCCCCGGTTGCAGCGTCAAAGGAAAGTGTCATCGGTTTTTCCGGCGTGATCAGGTACTCGGTCTCCTCCCCTTCGATGCAGTAAGAAATGATGATCCGGCTGTCTGCCAGATGCTCCGTGGTTCCGTCACTGCACTGCAAATAGTAATCTCCATTCTCAGCACGCGCTATCGTAAGCCATCCCTCACCACGGCTCAATGCATTTACTTTACTCTCCTGCATGGCATGATCAATACGCTTTGCACACCGGTTCAGCCGAAAACCGCTCACAGCGCCAACCGTCGACACCGTTGCAACGCCGAGCACTGCCATGACTGCCAGCACGATCAATAGTTCCACCAGGGAAAACCCTTTTTGATTTTCTCTGTCTCTCATCACTGTCTGCTCCAATTATCATAACTGATATAATCCAACATCTCTAAACTACCCTCTGTATACTCTGTTTTATCCAAAATACTCCCCGAAATCACATAACTCTCTCCGCCATTTAGATATTCATAAGCAGCCACACCGTTTGCGTCAACTGCAAAAAGCGCTGCTGACACCGCCTCCCGGTCCGCCGTAAGCCTTATTTTTCCGCCGCTTGCACGATCCGTATAAACCGTGCCTTTGCATATCAAAAGCCCTGTAAAATCTTCCGTGACCGTGATATCTCCCGAAGCAACCACCACGGAGAGCGCTTCCAACCACGCAGGCGCCGTTTGCAACCACAGCCGCCTCTCCCGTGGTTGTTACAAAAATCCGGTCTGTTCCTGCCCCGATGGTATAATCGCTGTCATCTACCGATACCATATCGTTCACAAGATTCTCATACACACTCTTTTCCTTCTCGTCCGCCGTCAGATCGGTGTAGCTCCTCATCAGTTTTGCCTGCAACGCCGCATAGGTGTTCTGGTTTTCTATCTCCTCCACCAAAATGCCGTCCCGGTCTTCCTCCGATGCGAGGGTGTCTGCCACATACAGCTGTGCCGTGTCGGATGCCAGCACATTGCCGTTAAAATAAAAACTGTCCGATGCGGTCTCGCTCTGTGCCTCCTCCGGCAGCAGAATACCGGCTCCGCTATAGAGGTCAAGCAGTTCGTTTAACTTTGCCCGGTCCGTCACCTGATAATAATTCCGGTAAAATGTGTTGGCATCCTGCACCCGGTCAAACTGTAGGAATACGTACACCATGCTTCCCACACCGTTTACCTGATGTGCCGCAATCTGCCAGCCGTCCACTCCAAGTTCCCGCAGGGAACTGCCGTATTTGACTGTGGCCTCATCCAGATCCACAAGTGAACTCCCCGCATTATCTCCATCAGTCTCCTGCAATTCCTTTAGCAGCGCAGAATACTGGGAGATTGGCATCGGATTCGTTCCACCATTTTCCATATCCGGGGCAATGCACTCTGACGGGACCAGATATGCCAGCTGGTCTGCACGGATGGACAGCGAGCTTCCCATCAAAATATTCTGTGTGTTAAAATCACTGTAAGAAATCGCATCACTTTTTTCTTTTGTCGCATTGATATAGGCATTTCCGGATATCTTTAGCGCAGACAGCCCCGTGATATCAAGGCTCGATGAAATTCCGTTGATGATGATCGAGCTGCTGTAATCCGCAGGATGCGCTGCAATCTCCTTCTGCTGCGCAGGATCTGCCAAAACCGCCGCCGACTTTAGCGCAGACTCCGTGTTTCCATACCCGTAAAACTCTCCGGATATGTTTGCCGTCGTGCTGGTCATAAGGCTGTTGCTTAAGATCAGGTCGTTGTGCAGATACACGGCAGAATCCTCTATGGTAAGCCGGCTGCTGTCCGCCACAAGGCTGTCCGCCCACACCTCCATGGTATCGATGGTAATGTCTGCGTTCTGCTCCCCTTTTAACATCGCGCCCAAGGCAACGGTTCCCCGCCCGGTCACATCCGCACCCGGTGCGATCTGTAATGAAGCGTTACTTAATACCGTATCCTGCTCCCCGAGGTATGCATTGCCTGTTATCTCACATGTACTGCCGCCCTCCACCTCCAGATGATCTTCTGTCACCAGCGCATAGGACGTGATATCCGGATTTTCAGATGACGTAGAAAACTGGATTTTGGGGCACATCAATACCAGGTCGGTACAGATCTTGCTCTGATTCCCTTCCTCGTTCCAGCAGGTTACCTGCACCTTTTTTAACGTAAATGTGCCGTCTGCGTCAATCGTTACGCTCCCGTTTTCACTGCTTACTTTTGCACCGACCTTTCCGTCGTCCCACTCCTCATATTGCATGGATTTTAAATATCCCTGAAGTGCATCTGTGCTGTAGCTTACTTCCGTTCCAACCGTCGTACACTCCAGATTGCTTTTAAGCGCGCTCACATAGGTCTCTTTAAAGTGCGCTTCGCGCTCGTCACCCTGAAGTGTACTGTATTTTTGCACCGTATCCACATACGCCGTCGAAAGCGCATCTGATATCTCATTTGCCAGTCCCAGACGAATTTCCTCAAGCGCAGTCTCGGCATCATAAAAATTTTTAGCCGCCTGCTGTCTGGTACCCTTCATCCGCGCATTGACTAACGCCGCAGACATTGCCAGCAATGCCAGCATCATGATAACCGCCATAACTACCAGCACCATGACTAGCGATGCACCTTTATTATTTTTCTTTTGTCCCGTTAAGCGATACCTCTTCATTAATATCTGCATCCTTTTCCCGCACTGTCACCGTCACACTGTACACACGGTCCGTCACTGCCTGATTTCCCAAATCTGAAAGGTCTGTCAGCTCCGCCGCCTGATACACGTTTATCGTGCCGTCTTCCGTCACCAGAAACGAGGTCTGATAACTGTCCTCCGTCACTCCGTAGCGCAGTTTTAAATGTGCAAACTGCTCTGCCTCCAGTTCGTCCGTACGGATCAGATTGGTGCGCAGCTTCGTGCAGCTGTCTCCATAATCTCCTGCTGTGCGGTTTTGCTCCAACACATCCACATTTACCTGGTAATCCGCTGTCATATCCGCATCCTCCCCCTGCCGTATCAGATAAATGCCGGTTGGTACCGCATCCCAGTTGCGGATGACAATCCGCTCCCTGTTCCCTGACGCTTCTCCAAGGGGTTCAAAAAACAGGTAAATATTCTGCAAAATCTCCTCCCCGCTGTATATGCGCTTTGCACATCCAAGCGCGTCTTTCGTCACTTCCCCGTAACTGTAAGTACTGTTTACATCCACGGTCGTCTTACTGCCCGACTTATGGATATCCAGATAGATC
>CAVCFM010000227.1:0-4952 GCA_963601305.1 bacterium
GGATGAAGAAGCATTATATAGAGATTTTTATCAGTATTCAGTAGAAGCTTTATCTACAGGAACTACGACAGAAACGAATGTGAAGGAGTTTGAAACAAAGCTTACAGACGCAATCAATATATACTTTGCGGACAATGGGGTGACAAGTACAGAAACGATTGCGGATGAGGTGGAACAGACGGTTGGAGATGCAGCCAATATTTATAAAAGGTTTTTATGCCCTTCTTTTTTGAGCAGATTTTATTCATTGGCTCGCAACACAAATATGATCTGCAGGATTGCAGCTATAGTTAGTGCGGTTGTACTGTTGCTGTGCATGGTTGGGTTGTACTGTATGTACCATTATAAGCATCATGCGTTGCAATATGTGGCAGGAGGAGTTCTTGCAGCAACAATTTGGAATATTGTGGCTGTTGCAGTGTTGAGCAGAACAAACTGGTTGGGCAGTGCAGGAGTGGGTCCGTCTTGTTACCAAAACCTGATTGAGGGATTTTTAAAGAAAAGCGTTCAGACGGACTGGATGGTAATTGCGGTTGAGTGTCTGGTGCTTTTAATACTGGGATTGTCTATAAAAAAATTGCGCAAGAAGGATTAGGATAAGAAAAGGAAAAATACCAATGAATGGATACATAGATGTGCATAGCCATATCCTTCCAGGAGTTGATGATGGCTCGAAGGATTGGGACATGACGGTAAAAATGTTGAATCAGGTGTATCAGGAAGGTGTGAGGACAATCGTTGCAACACCACACAATTATCCAGGAGAAAGGTGTCAGGATACAGCTAAGATTCGAGAATTATATGAACAGACACAAAAACTGGCTCTGGAGATTGCACCTGATTTTTCAGTATTGTTGGGAAATGAAATTTATTTTCGCGAGAGCATCGTAGAGGAAATCAAAAAAGGAATGATTCTTACGATGGCAGACAGCGATTATCTGTTGGTAGAATTTTCTCCGCGAGAAAGATATCGTGTTATATTCCAGGGAATAAAAGATTTGGTTGAAAACGGATATATTCCAATCATTGCACACGTGGAGCGCGTGGAAGTATTGATTGGAAGTGATGAGAAGCTTTCTGAATTGCGGAAAATGGGATGCTATATGCAGGCGAATGCGGAGGATATGATAGGTGGTATGTTTGACCGTGGGGCAGGCAGATTACGCAAACTTGCAGAGAATGGGTATATTCATCTGTTGGGAAGTGATTGTCATAATCTTACGACACGTCCGCCACAGATGCAGAATTGTATGAAACTGTTACAGAAGAAACTGTCACCGGAAGCTTATCAGAGACTTGCTGTGACAAATCCTGAGCGTTTTCTGGATAAAAAATACATATAGGAAGAAGGTAGGTTATGAACGAGACAAATAATGAAATTGAAATTGATTTACGGGAACTTTTTATGGTACTTTTACACCGAATCGGTATCATATTAGCAGCTACCATACTTGGAGGTTTGATTCTGGGACTGGTCAGTGTATATCTGATAACTCCAAAATATACATCGACTTCAAAGATTTATATTTTGACAAACAGCAGTTCTGTATTAAGCCTGAGCGACTTGCAGATGGGAAGCAGTCTGGCAAATGATTATGAGGAACTGATTAAGAGCCGTCCGGTTGTAGAGCAGGTGGCAGAAAATTTAGAACTGGATGAGAAGTATGAGGAACTTTTGGGATATGTATCGATTGTAAATACAGATAATACGCGAATTATCCAGATTACAGCAACTTACCCAGATCCGGTTGTTGCGATGCAGATCGCAAATGAATTTGCAGAGGTTTCCAAGACGCAGATTTCAGAAATTATGAAGGTAGAGACGCCGACAACTGTAGAGACCGCGGTTGTTGCAGAGAAGCAGAGTAGCCCTAATAATTTAAAGAATGTTGTACTTGGTATGATGGTTGGATTTATTCTGGCAGCTGCATTTATTATCGTGCAGTATATGATGGATGATACAGTTAAGAGCGCTGAAGATGTGGAGCGTTATCTGGGACTTAATACATTAGCTGCTGTACCGGATGATGGTGGTACAGACAACAGTGAGAAACATGAGAAAAAAAGATTCCGCGGAATCAGAAGAGGTTAGTGCAAAGAGGAGAGTGGAGGATACAAATGAAAGTTGAATTAGGCGAATTAGAAGAACTGAGTTATGGGAAAAAAGAGTCCTTTAATTCCTTGCGGACGAACTTAAGTTTCTGTGGTGAAGATGTGAAAATCATAGCAGCCACAAGCTGTACCCCGGATGAAGGGAAGAGCAGTACAATCATGCAGCTTGCAAGATCTGTTGCTGAAAACGGAAAAAAGGTACTGTTAATAGATGCTGATTTGCGTAAATCAGTTTTAGTAGGTCGTCACCATGCAAAGGCCAAGGACGGAATTAAAGGACTTACCCACTATCTCAGCGGACAGGCAAAGTTAGATAATGTATTGTTTGAAACCAACGTAGCAAATATGGATATCATATTTGCAGGACGTATGACACCGAATCCTACGGAATTATTAGGCAATCATTATTTTGATGAACTGCTGGCATACAGCAGAGTTAATTATGATATGGTGCTGATTGACACACCACCACTTGGCTCTGTCATCGATACAGCTGTTATTGCACCGAAGGTAGATGGAGTGATTCTTGTCGTAGAGGCCAATAAATGCAGTTATCGTTTTGTGCAGGATATAAAAAAGCAGCTTGAACTGGCGCAGACAAGAATCCTCGGAGTTGTACTTAACAAGGTTAAAGTAGAGCGTGGTGGTTATTACAACAAATATTATAAAGGATATTATAAAGGATATTATAACAAATACTACGGAAGTAGTGAGGGGGGGCGAAACTAAAGAGGAGAATTAGTTTGCGATGAAGAGGAGTATGAAGATGAAGAGGTCTGCTGCGAGGGGGATGTTCCAGCTTGAACATTGGTTTGTGATTGCACTGTATCTGATGGTGTACGATGTGATTGTTGTGAATGCATCCTATCTTGCAGCGCTATGGTTGCGTTTTGATTGCAAATATACAGCGATTCCGGCTGAATATTTACAGGCATGGATGAAGTTTACACCGGTCTACACGATATTTTGTATCGTTGTATTCTGGTTTCTTCGTATGTACCACAGTTTGTGGCGCTATGCGAGCTACAATGAATTAGGCAGGGCAATGATGGCAGCTGTGATCACCACGGTTTTTCAATGTGTAGGTATCACGATATGCATTAAGAGAATGCCGATTTCATATTATATGATGGGCGCTGTCATTCAATTCTTTTGTGTGCTGGGAATCCGTTTTTCGTATCGCTTTATTCTGTTAGAACGAAGCAGAAGAAACAGGAGCATGCAAAGTGGACATGCAAGCCATGTCATGCTGATTGGCGCCGGTTCTGCCGGACAGATGATTTTGCGTGATATGCATAAGGCAAAAGAAGTGCATGACAGGGTATACTGCATCATTGATGATAATCCGCGCAAGTGGAATCTTTCTGTGGATGGAGTACCTATTGTTGGTGGCAGAGAAGATATTTTTGCAAATGTAGAGAAGTATCAGATTGAAAAAATATATGTGGCTATTCCGAGTGCAAGTGCACAGACAAGACGCGATATTCTTGATATCTGTAAGGAGACCGGTTGTGAGCTGAAGAATCTGCCCGGCATGTATCAGTTTGTGAGAGGCGAAGTCAGCGTTGCGAAGATGCACGATGTAGAGGTAGAGGATCTGCTTGGCAGAAATCCAATACATGTTGAGATGGGTAAGATATTCAGACAGCTCCAGGATAAAGTCATTCTGGTCACCGGAGGCGGAGGCTCTATCGGAAGTGAGCTTTGCAGGCAGATTGCGGGGCACCATCCAAAACAGCTGATTATTTTTGATATCTATGAAAATAATGCCTATGAGATCCAGCAGGAATTGAGAAAAAAGTATCCGAATCTGGATCTGGTCGTTCTGATTGGTTCTGTGCGCGACAGCAGAAAGATTAATCAGGTATTTGCAGAGTACAAACCGCATATCGTCTATCATGCAGCAGCGCATAAGCATGTGCCTCTCATGGAGGACAGCCCGTGTGAGGCGATTAAAAACAATGCAATCGGTACCTATAAGACGGCTTACGCAGCAATGATGAACGGATGTGACCGGTTTGTCCTGATCAGTACAGACAAGGCAGTTAATCCGACCAACATTATGGGCGCAAGCAAGCGTCTCTGTGAGATGGTAATTCAGTCATTCGACCGGATGATCAAGGAGGGAAGGGCGGCAGAGATGCCGAAACTGTACGCACATGCTGCCGACGAGGAGGGCTCCATGGAGAATTTTGGAGATATCCCGTCAGGGGCGCATACAGAATATGTGGCAGTGCGGTTCGGAAATGTGCTTGGCAGCAATGGTTCGGTTATTCCGCTGTTCAAGAAACAGATAGAAGCAGGCGGTCCTGTGACAGTTACACATCCGGATATCATCCGCTACTTTATGACGATACCGGAGGCAGTAAGTCTGGTCTTACAGGCAGGAACCTATGCAAAGGGTGGCGAGATATTTGTGCTTGACATGGGTGAGCCGGTAAAAATTGACGACCTTGCAAGAAATCTTATCAAATTATCCGGCTATAGACCAGATGAGGATATTAAGATTGAGTACACAGGGCTTCGCCCGGGAGAGAAGCTGTATGAGGAAAAACTGATGGCAGAGGAGGGACTTAAGACAACACCGAGCAGGCTAATCCATGTCGGGTGTCCGATCCCATTTGACACAGTATTATTCTTAGAACAGCTGCAGAAGCTGATGCAGGCATGCTATCAGAACGACGGCAATGTCCGGGAAATGGTAAAGGAAGTCGTGGTGACATATCATCCGGCAGAATAGAAGTAAGGGGGATGCGACATCTTGAATTATCGTTGCAGGTAAAATTCATTTTTGAAATTATAAGCGGTCACAATAGAAGTCGCCACTGAGGGAAGATAGG
>CAVCFM010000228.1:0-4638 GCA_963601305.1 bacterium
CAATTCCGCTGTTTTCGTGTTGCTCACGAGTCAGCTTGTTTATATTAGCACCTCTGCATTAGATTGTCAACACTTATTTTTGACCTTTTTCTACTTTCTTTTTTTACCTGCTCTTCCCCCGCCATTCTCTGCCTTTTTATCCCCCTTTAAATCAGGCATAACTATATCTGTTAATAAATGATTGACGTATATATATCGTGAGACATACAATAAATCTAATAGCTCAGTTTCGGAGGAGGTATTACATGGAATTTTATAAAAAAATATCACTCAAAGATGGCAATACATGTATATTGAGAAATGCGGAGTCATCCGATGCCGAAGACTTTTTACATTACTTTGACCTCGCTCACCGTGAAACCAATTTTCTGACAACCTATCCCGACGAGTCCACTCATACTGTCAATCAAATGGCAGCTCACCTCGGTGATACGAAAGCCAGCAAAACAGACATTGAGATCTGCGCACTGGTTCATGAAAAAATAATTGGCTCTGCCGGAATTTCGATGGTTCACGATAGAGAAAAGACAAGACACCGTGCTGAATTTGGAATTAGTATCGTAAAAGACTACTGGGGACTTGGAATTGGAAGTGAACTGATCAACAGTTGCATTGAATGTGCAAAAAAAGCCGGCTTTCTTCAAATAGAATTAGATGTCGTAGCCGACAATGTCAGTGCGCTGCACCTCTATAAAAAATATGGTTTTGTGGAATTTGGTAGAAATCCCAGAGGGTTCCGAACACGAGAAGGCAATTGGCAGGAACTCGTCTCCATGAGATTAGAACTATAGCCAGGAGCAGGAGCGCACTCCTTTGGATGTCCGCTCCTTTTAATTCTTAAGCATTCTCTTAGCAGCAACAAAGGTCAGATCATACAAAGAACTGTATGTATAATCAACACCCGCCAATTTCATTGCCTCTTTCTGTTTTTCCGTCACAACGGTATACGGATAAATTCCAAACATAAATGGGAAAAAAGAATAGACGAATTCCTTCCTTTTCTCAATATCCATATCTTTGCGGAACTTTGCAAGCATAGCCATGACGGTTTTCATCGCATTTCCATAAGATACTTTAAAGTCTACCAGCAGTTCCATTCTGCTATTTTCTTCCAGATCATAATGATTCATGGACATAATCTTCAAAAGCTGTCTGTGATCGTCTAACGTTCCTGCAAGGACATCTGCTATCTCATCATCCGTCATAGCGTCCTTTGATTCCATTGCTTCACAAAGCTGTTCAATCCACGAATCATATTCTTTTTTCAGGAGTGCAAGGAATATCTCCTCTTTCGTCTGAAAATAGTTATAGATCGATGTTCTTGAAAAACTGGTTTCTTTTCCAATCTCTTTTAAAGTAATGTCCTTAAAACTCATCGTCTGATAGAGTTTTTCGCATGCATTTATGATTTCTTCTTTTCTGGCATTTGTGCGTTCAATAGATCCTGCTGGCATACTTGCTTCCCTTTCATTCTGACATGAAGTCATTATAACATATTGTACCCGTAAAATCAGTTCATTTTAGCACAATCGCCTACTTTTTCGCCTACTTTGAAATACTCGTAAGTAGGGAACTCAAAAAGAACCGGTTTAAATACATGATAGTCAATCTTTCCCTGCTCATTCAATACAGACTCATCTGCATAAGTTGCAAGGATCTTGCAAATGAAGTTATCAAAATTCTCAAGTTCATAATTTCCATCCATCTCACATTCAATAGAAATTTTTGCATCATCAATGAGTGGTGCTCCGTTCTCTCCCACTGTATATGTAAATGCTTCCGATTTGTCTTCCTTATTTCCGCTTACAACACCCATGCGGTCAGCTTCTTTTAACCAGGTTTCATCGACTACGTTGACGGAAAATATTTTATTCTCAATAATCCCCTGATTGATGTAATGTGCATGTACCAATGACACCATAAGATGACTGTGTGCTACTGTTCCTGCATGTGCTACCAGCGTCCAGGTTGGTTTTCCTTTTACCATTGCTCCTACAACAATTACCGGACATGGATATAATGCTAACTGTGCTCCAATATTTTTCTTCATGATTTTATCTCTCCTTTTTATTTGAACTGACTCGCCCACTCCATCACTTTATCTACGGACTCGTTTCCGTTAAATCGCTGACCATCCACCCAGTTTCCGGTTCCTGCAAGGCTTTCCAATGTATCTGCCGAAGAATCAATTCCACTGCTTGCAGATGTACAGAACGGGATTACCGTTTTTCCTGTAAAATCATAACTTTCCACAAAAGTATCTAAAATTCTGGGAGCTTGTCCCCACCAGATTGGATAGCCTAAAAACACTGTATCGTACTGGTCAAAATTTTCTACTGTTCCTGAAATCACTGGTCTTACAGCAGAATCATTCATTTCCAGCGTAGTTCTGCTGTTGTCGTCATTGTAATCCAGATCTGCATCTGTATATGGTTCTTCCGGAACAATTTCATAAATATCAGCCCCAAGTCCGTCTGCAATACTTTCAGCGATTGCTTTGGTATTTCCTGTTGCCGAAAAATATACAACTAATATATTACTTTCGTTTTTCGCTTCTGTTGACAATTCTGTTGTGCTTTCCGTTACTGCTATACTTTCTGCAGTCTGACTGTTAACCTCTGCCAGCGACGTCTCTTCCTGGTAATTTTCTTCATTTATTGCAGTATTATTTGTAGTTTTGTCATTCCCAGATTCTTCTACATTCCCACATGCCGCAAGGGAAACGCATAAAGTTATCATCAATAATAAAGCAATTATTTTTTTCATAGAGATTCCTCCCAAACCTTATTCCATTTTCTTTTCCCAGTAACGGATTGTGGAAAGTCCCAATTTGTCCGCCGTCTTTTCCATAAGTTCAATCTCTTTCTCTGTCAATACAACCGATGCCGCGTGTGCAGCATCTTCCACATGATGAACTTTTGTCACACCTATGATTGGAAGCGTCCCTTTTGCAATCGCCCATGCGATCTGCGTCTGAGCTACACTGATTCCATGCGTATCTCCGATACGTTTCACAACGTCCGTAAGTTTTTCAATTTCTTTTAACATTGGATTATATGTATCTGCTCTTTCACTTCCCTCTGGAAACGGATGCGATGTATTATATTTACCAGCTAATGCGCCCTGCTCTAATACCATATATGCGTAAAACGTAATTCCATTTTCTTTACAATAATCTAAAATTCCACTCTCTTCAGATGACCTGTTCAAAAGACTAAAATGATTTTGAACAGCAGATACTTTCAGTCCTGCCTCTCCCAAAATTTCATTTGCTCTTTTAATTTCTGCAAGACTGTGATTTGATACACCAATTTCTTTGATCAGTCCCTTTTTTGCAAGAGGGATCAGCATTGGCGTATATTTTTCAACATCCATCGGATTATGGATCCACCACACATCAATTGCCTCTGTATGCAGATTTGCAAGACTTCCCTCCAGCATATGAAGCATTGGTTCTTCGGAACCGTCATCACACTGTGGCGTGAACTTTGTAGATAAGATCAAATCCTCTGACGGTGTGTTCTTTGTCAATTCTCCGAGGATTTTTTCTGATGTACCCATTCCATACACAAATGCAGTATCCCAGAGATTCAAGCCATTTTTCATAGCTGTTTCATATACATCCTTTAAATCTGATGCTTCATAATGGTCACCAAATGTTCCGTCATTGCCCCATGCCCAGGCGCCCATTGCAATCTTGGGTAATTTTTTTGTTGTACTCATATATTTTCCTCCTGTTCTTTTTATTCTGACATTGTGTCAGTTCTTTGTTTTGTACATTATCACGTTTTTGACACTGTGTCAATATGCGTTTTGACTTCGTGTCAGAATTTAAAGTGCCAATATGCACCAAGTGCACGGATATCTATGATTAAAAATGAACGAAATCTTTCCCAGAACCGGTATAAAAAAATATAAAGACGAATCTATTGAAAATTAAAAAATGCTGCAAACCTGGTTCGACCGACTTGGATAAAGAGGACGCTGGATGTCCAGTGGACATCCGTTTGGCGCCGACCGTAGTGGAACGAAGATCGAACCCTTTCGAGTCCGACCGGACTCGAACAAAAAGAAGTCAGGACATTTTGTCCTGACTCCTTTTTCTTTGACGTGCGTGAGAGGATTCGAACCCCCGACACCTTGGTCCGTAGCCAAGTGCTCTATCCAGCTGAGCTACACACACATACTCTTTTTTATCTCTGCATCTATTATAACACTCTTGTCAAGTGCCTGATCGATGCTAATGCCGGCGACCGGAATCGAACCGGTACTGTGTCACCACAACAGGATTTTAAGTCCTGCGCGTCTGCCAGTTCCGCCACGCCGGCATATCACATTAATTCTGTGACAATGGGACCTATAGGGCTCGAACCTATGACCCTCTGCTTGTAAGGCAGATGCTCTCCCAGCTGAGCTAAGATCCCTCGTGATTCTTGTAGTGAGTGTTAAAATAAAACGACCTGAGCTGTGACAGGCTTGCCTGGCTAAATCTCAGATCGTTTTATTTTATCCGAGCGTTAGCGCGGGATGACGGTTCGCAGAACCGGCATACACACTCACATCTTTCTCATTGTTCTCACTACGAACGACCCAAGCGGGACTCGAACCCGCGACCTCCGCCGTGACAGGGCGGCGCTC
>CAVCFM010000229.1:0-3694 GCA_963601305.1 bacterium
AGATTAGCCTGTCGCTGCCGGAGGGATGGAGCTATGAATTGCAGGTGCCATTTGAACTGGAAAACTGGAAGGTAGAAGTTTTGGAGTAGTCAGGTAACAGAAAGAGATATAACAGGAGGAAAAAGTATGTATGACAGATTTTATCCGGGACAGCCGTGGCTTGATACCGACGGGAAAAGGATACAGGCGCATGGTGGTTCCGTGATGTATGTAGATGGAACCTATTACTGGTATGGTGAAAACAAGGAGAAAACTGACGGAGTGAGCAAAATATGGCACTGGGGAGTGCGCTGTTATTCGTCAAAGGATTTATATAACTGGAGGGATGAGGGAATTATCATACAGCCGGAACCGGAGAATCCAGCCTCATCACTTCATCCGGAAGCAAATATGGACAGACCACATATCATCTATAACCGGACGACCGGGAAATATGTGTGCTGGCTTAAGATCATGAATCAGGATGGGACGCAGAGTGAGACGGTTCTGACGGCACCGGATATACTCGGACCGTACACAAAGGTCCGGGAGGGACTTAGACCGCTTGGAATGAGCGCCGGCGATTTTGACCTGGCAGTTGCGGAGGATGGAAAGGCATATTATTACTTTGAGCGCGTCCACTCGGAGACAATATGCGCAGATCTGACAGAGGATTATACCGATGTGACCGGATATTACAGCACACATTTTCCGAGAAAACATCCGCCGTATGTACGCGAAGCCACAGCACATTTTTTGCGGGACGGAAAACATTACCTTGTCACATCGGGGACAACCGGTTATCTGCCGAACCCGTCAGAGGTTGCAGTTGCGGACAGCTGGCACGGCCCTTATACCGTACTGGGAAATCCGCATGTGGATGACAGCAGTGACACGTCATTTCATTCGCAGATATCCTCTGTATTTAAGGTGCCGGGGAAGAAAGACCTGTATATCGCAGTTGCGGACAGATGGTTGCCAGAAGCCATGGATATGGAGTATCATGACTATGAGAGGATGTTTAACGCAATATTTGAACCGGAAAAATACAGCTATGATTTTTCAAGGGCGAAGAGACCGGTGGAGAACACATCCATAGCAGATTATGTGTGGCTGCCGCTTACGTTTACGGAGCCGGATGAAGCGCATCCATATGGAAAGGTGGAAATCCACTGGCGGGATGAGTGGAGCCTGGATGATTTTGAATAATACTGAAAAAGGATAAATGCCGGGGGGACCATATGTGGAGGAAAATGTGGAAGCATTTGACGTTTAAGATTGTATTTATGGTGTTGGTAATTATTTTGCCGCTTAACATCGTTGCAGTTATTTCTATCATTAATATGAACAGCCTTGTGCAGCAGAACACCAGGGATTCGTTACAGAATATCACCGATCTGTATATGACGGATATGTCTGACGATATGCAGGAGATAGACCGGTATTTATTTACGGAGTTTACGAGCGATGCAGATGGTATCAATGTCTGTGCGCAGGATGGCAGTCTTGCATACGAAAATTCTAAAATATGGCTTACGTCGGAATTTCAGACAAGGCTTACAAGGGAAAGCTATTTTTCGGGTTTTTTTGTGTATTTACCGAGGACAGAGGAATATCTGTTTGCAAGCAAAAATGGTCATGTCGCACAGCAGCAGTTGATGCAGGAATATTTGACCAGTCATGTACCAACCAAAACTATTGATCGAAAATGGAAACTGTTGGAGATAGATGAGACGCAGTATGCAATCCGGATGACCACAATGAACGGCATTTATTATGGCGCCTATATTGACCTCGATGAGATGCGGCAGAGGGCAGAAAATAATGTAAATTATGAGAAATGTGAGATTGTGTTGGCGGATCAGCCGCTTAAAGAGGAAAAATCAACGCAGGTCAGCGCTGCGACCAAGTGCTCTCAGGCAGATTTTTATCTGAGTATCCGGGCAGATAATGTCAGTCTTTTGTATTCTACAGAATTTTTACAAAAACTGGTGTTTGTGGTGGCGCTATTGTGCCTGCTGTGTGCTCCGGCGATGGTGTGGTTTTTACGGCGGACCGTCATCATTCCATTAAAGATACTGGGAAATGCGCAGAATGAATTAAAGGTTGGAAATCAGCATTACCGGATACAGGAGAACGCCAGTACCGTGGAATTTGAGAACAGTTATCAGTCCTTTAATGAGATGGCGGATAACATTTATGAACTTCAGAATGAGAACATGCAAAAGGAACTGGAAAAGCAGAATCTCGAGCTGACGAACCTTCAGCTTCAGATCAGACCGCACTTTTTGTTAAATACGTTTAACCTGATGTATACACTCGCGTCCAAGGGCGAGATGAAAAATATCCAGGAATTGATCCTTTATCTGTCCAATTACTTCCGCTATCTGTTTAAAAGTGGCAGAAATCTGGAACTTTTTGGAAAAGAGCTCCGGCTGATAGAGGGGTATATGGATTCGGTAAAGCTCAGGTATCCAAACAGGGTTGATATCGTGTATCAGATCGATCCGGAGATTTATATGGTGAGAGTTCCACCGCTTCTTATCCACAATTTTATTGAAAATGCAGTAAACCATGCAATGAAGGATGATGAGGTAATGCATATCATGCTCTGCGCCGAGTATAACGACCGGATGGTTACTTTTCAGATCAGCGATAACGGCGTGGGAATGGAAGAGGATGTAGTCGCGAAAATGAACAGCAGTCAATGGGTTCATGAGAACAGCACCCATGTGGGAATTGCCAATTCAATCCGGAGACTGCAATATTCCTATGGTGAAATGGCACAGTTTCAGGTAGAATCGGAACTGGGAGAGGGAACCGTATTTACAATCAGTTTTCCGTATAATCTGGAGGAGGAAGAGTGACATGAAGCTTTTACTTTTAAATGATGAAATTCTGACAGCGGATACCATGAAAGTGGAGATGGATTGGGAGAGCTGTGAGATCGATGAAGTGTATCTTGCCTATAATGTGGAGCAGGCCAGGGGGATTTTAGAAGAAAAGCACGTGGATATTGCATTATGTGATATTGAGATGCCGGGAGAAAACGGGATCGACCTTCTCCGGTGGATCAGGGAACAGGAAATAGAAGTGGAGGTCATTTTTTTAACGTGCCATGCCAGCTTTTCCTATGCGCAGGAGGCAGTTAAGCTGGGATGCCAGGATTATATTTTGATCCCAGCCAGATATGAGGACATTGCGGAATCAATTCACAAAGTAGTGCGGAGAATCAAACAGGAGGAAGACCACCACAAACTCGAGGAATATGGTAAACAGTGGGTCGACCAGCAGAAAAAGGAAGTGATAGATTCCGGGGGAGCCAAATATTCATCCAGGGAGCTGGCGGAGGAGTGTGTCAAATATATTATGGAAAACCTTGGCTCTGAGGAGCTGACCGTGAATGCGGTTGCGAATCACTGCCATTTGAACCCTACTTACTTAAACCGCGTGTTTAAGAAGGAAAAGGGAACCAGTCTCAGTCAGTTTATCATAAGAGAAAAGATGGAGTTGGCAGCCAGACTTTTGGAGGATGGCACGTTGTCTGCACAGACGGTGGCATGGAAGGTGGGATATCCCAGCTATCCGCATTTTTCATCGACATTTAAAAAGTATTATGGCGTATCACCAGCCAGATATTGTAACAGGGAATAAGAGAGGAACCACGTTTTGGGGGTTGGATGTGAAAGTTCGAAATCCGAAAATCGTGGTTCGT
>CAVCFM010000229.1:3704-5199 GCA_963601305.1 bacterium
GAATGGGATAACAGATAAGAGGGTGCTATGATAATAACATCAAAAACAGGAGGGGGTAGCCCAATGAAAAAGAAAATTTTAGCAACTTTATTGGTGGGGACTATGGTTGCCGGACTTGTAGCAGGCTGTGGTTCCAACGCGTCAAGCGATAATGCGAATGTGAACGGAACAGAGGCGGCAGCGACAGTGGACGATGAAGAAATGTATAACGTGGTCATGCAGTGGCCGGCAATTGGAGAGGCTCCGGAAGGATTGGCAGACGTGGAAGCGGCAATCAACGAAATTACTGCTTCAGAGGGCATCAGTGTAACATTGGAGCCGGTTGGTGCATTTGATCTTGCGAATGAGACAAGCCTTGCTGTTTCATCCGGAGAAAAACTGGACCTTTGTTTAAGCCTTTTTTCTGGTGTTGGTGCACTCGTGAACAACGGAAGTGTGATTGAGATTTCGGATCTGTTAGATGAGTATGGACAGGACATCAAGGAAGTGGTAGGCGAGAGACAGCTTACCGGAGGACAGTATAACGGTGGAACCTATGCAGTGCCGATCCATTATGTGGATGGAAACGGCATGGGATTTATCTGTAGAAAAGATATCCTTGATAAATACGGAATTACCGTAGAGCCGAATAGAATTTATTCCTATGATGAACTGGAAGAGTGGTTTAAGACCATAAAAGAGGGCGAGGGAGATAACTTTTATATATTTGCCGGAGGATATCAGAATGCAACACTTCTCGGAGGTTGTGTATCTTATGATACATTAGGACAGTCGGAGGCATCCGGGGCACTTCTTCTGGGAGATGGTTCTACTACCGTTGAAAATATTTTTGCAACCGATGAATTCAAGGAATTTGCAGAGCGTATGTATAAGTGGAACCAGATGGGATTTTTCTCCGCAGATGCAGCTTCCTGCACAGAAGACTTTACAACACAGTGTGCAGCCGGTAATTATCTGGGCGCAATGCTTCAGGTTGGCACATCCACAAACGAGGATATGTTAATTAATGCGGATTATACGTCGTCAGTCGGAACAGAGATGATCCAGATTCAGACAGCACCTATGGTGGCATCCACCTCTATGTATTCAAGTGTACTTTGGAGTATTGCCTCCACGTCTGAAAATCCTGCAAAGGCAATGCAGTTTTTGGATATGCTTTACACCAATGCAGAACTCTGCAATCTGTTGATGTATGGTATCGAGGGAGTATCCTATGAGGTCGTTGAAAGTGATGAGAACGGAACAGTCATTCAACCGATCGGCGGTAATCCTATGGCAGTTCCATACTGGCAGAATTTCGGAGTATACGGTGACAGATTCTTGTGGGATGTAGTTGCACCGAATACGACTGCATACAATGCAGAAAAAGAAGCTGTCAGCAGCAAAGTTGACATTGAGTCACCGGCACTTGGATATTCATTCAGCATTGATAATGTGTCATCCCAGTATTCCGCAGTATCATCTGTAGTGACACAGTACCTTGCAACGATCCAGA
>CAVCFM010000230.1:0-4082 GCA_963601305.1 bacterium
CACACACAGTACACTGCGCAGAGCAAAAACACAAATGTGTAAAACTCCGGTGCAGACAGGTTGATTGCCGGAATCTGCACATAATAATACACTGCTCCCAAAATTACAGTAACTAATAAACTAATCAGCATACCCTCTCCCTCGTTGTTAATTAAATCCTCTGAAACCTTTTCCGATAATCTCACTGCTGTTCGTGATCGCAATAAATGCGGTCGGCTGATGTGTGCGGATGTAATTACGCAGTTCCACCGCCTGACTTCTCTTCATGATCGTGATGATCACGGTCTTCTGATTGTGCTCGTAGGCGCCCTCTGCCTTATAGATCGTCGCACTCCGGTTTAACTTGTGTGTGATAAACTCACAGATAGGCTCCGGATCCGTGCAGATAATCGTAAAATACTTACACAGATTAATACTCTCGATCACGTTATCCACAACCAGTGACTTCGCCAGCAGTCCACACATGGAACAAAGTCCGGTCTGAGCGTTAAACACAAGACAGGATGCCACTACAATTCCCAAGTCTACCAGAAACAGCGCCGCCCCGATATTCAGCTTCGTGTACTTTTTCAGTATCATCGCAATGATATCGGTTCCACCGCCGGATGCCCCAATGTTAAAAAATATTGCTGCGCTAAACGCCGGCAGTACAATTGCATAGATCAGTTCCAGCACCGGTTGACCAGTCAACGGCTGCTCCATGGGAAACCATACTTCTGCAAGACTAAGTCCCACGGACGTCAGCATGCTGACATACACCGTCTTGATACCGAACCCGCGTCCCAGAAAAATAAATCCCAGCACAAGCAGCGCTGTGTTGATAATAAATGTGATATTTCCGGGTGTTGCCGGCATAATTGCACTCAGCACAACGGCGATACCTGTCACGCCGCCAAAAGAAAAATTATTCGGAAACTTGAACACATAGACGCCCACTACCAAAATCAGTGTTGCCACCGTAAGCACGATGTATTCTTCCAGAACCCGTTTGACTTTTCCCATGTTCTTAAACATTTCCACGATTCCTCATTTACAAAACTCCGGCATAATGCCTCTCGAATTATAACATATCTCCTTCTAAATGGAAACTCTATCTTATTTTGCACCCTTTTCGCAAACAGTTTTTTATAATTTCTTAATAGAAAATCAATAATTGTGTGAAAATTATGATTTATGTCTACATATTCACAGCATTTATCCACGTTATCCACAGAGTTATCCACAGCAAATGTGAATACTGTCCTTACACGACGCGCTTATTGAGCCATTTTCCACGCAGATAACGAATGACAAACAGGATTGTGCGGAACAGCCAGTCCACATACATTCCAATCCAGACGCCAAGGACGCCAAGCCCCATGGTTCCTGCAAAAAAGTAACTGCTGAACACGCGGAATACCCACATGGAAAACACGCTGACTCCCATCGTGTACTTGGCATCTCCCGCCGCCCGCAGCGTGTTCGGGAGTGTAAAACTCAACGGCCAGATACAGGATGCGCAGATGGCAAATGTGATCAAAAGCTGTTTTGCAATTGCAGTTGCCTCCGCAGACAGGGAGAACATCGACACGATCGGATGCACAAATAAAACCATCACCACATTGGCAAACCAGATTCCCAGATACGCCAGCCAGAGTAATTTTTTGCTGTAGTGCTTCGCCTGCTCCTTTTCCCCGGCTCCGATGCAGCGCCCGATCACCGTTACCATCGCAAGCCCCATGGCATTTCCGGGAATGTTGGCAAAGCCCGCCACGTTACTCGCAACCGCATTTGCCGCGATCGCTGCGGTTCCGAACGTTGCGGTCAGGCTGGATACCAACAGCTTACCGACCTGGAACATGCCGTTTTCCACACCGCTTGGCACACCAATTTTTAAAATTTTGGCGATAACATCCCGCTGCGGGCGCAGATCCGACCAGGTGAGCTGGAGTGGATTTACCTCCTCCCCGTCTTCTGTATCAGTATCTTTTTTCTTCCTTCCAAGCAGGCCAAGTATCACGATTGCCGCAACCACCCTGCCGATTAAGGTTGCCACCGCGGCACCAAGCACCCCCTGGCCAAGTCCGAAGATCAATATCGCGTTTCCGGTAATATTGATCAGATTCATGACCAGACTGGTATACATGCTGACGCGGCTGTTGCCGACACTGCGGAACAGCGCGGCGCCGGCATTATAGAGCCCCAGAAACGGATAGGAGATTGCAGATATTACAAAGTAGGTCTCCGCCGCCGCCATGACATCCACGTCAATCTGCCCGAAAATAAGCCGCAACAGCTGCCGGTACGAACAGAGCACAAGCAGCATCACGGCTCCCGATGTCACGATCATGATAAACATCAGCTGTCCCGCTGACAATCTCGCCCGTTTTGGCATCTTTTTTCCGATGTACTGGCTGCAGACCACGGCACCGCCGGTCGCCAGCGCTGATAAAATCTGTATCAGAAGGACGCTGATGCTGTCCACCAGTGAGACACCGGACACCGCTGCCTCCCCGCAGGAAGATACCATCAGCGTATCGATCAACCCCATGCTGATTGCCAGAAACTGTTCCACGATCAGGGGAATTATTAATTTTTTTAGTGATTGTCTGTCGAATAACATAGGAATCCTCTTTTAAAGTGAAAACGTGGCATAGCGTTCTGCTATGCCACGAAACTATGTCGCTCTCTATGAAACTGTATTCCGCAGGGATTTATGCTAAAGCCGCGGTGATGATTGCCATGGAATATACCTCAGAAGCGTTGCATCCACGGGACAGATCATTGATCGGTGCATTCAGACCAAGTAAGATTGGACCGTATGCCTCGAAGTTACCAAGACGCTGTGCAATCTTGTAACCGATATTTCCTGCATTGATGTCAGGGAAGATAAATGTATTTGCATATCCTGCAACTTCGTTGCCCGGGCATTTGGTACGTGCTACACGTGGGGAAACAGCTGCATCGAACTGTAACTCACCCTCGATTGCCAATGCCGGATATTTTGCTTTTGCCTTGTCAGCTGCGTTGCGCATCTTGTCTACATCCTCGCCCTTGCCGGAACCAAGTGTAGAGTAGCTTAAGAATGCAACCTTCGGGTCAATACCGAAAATCTTAGCGCACTCTGCTGTCTCGCCTGCGATCTCAACTAACTCATCCTCAGATGGCTTGATGTTGATCGCACAGTCACCCATTGCCAATACTTCGTTCTCACCTGTTGCAGACGGACGAACTAAGATGAAGCAAGAGGATACGATCGTGTTGCCCGGTTTTGTCTTGATCAGCTGTAATGCCGGACGAACGGTATCTGCTGTAGAGTAGGTTGCACCACCGAGAAGGGAATCTGCAACACCCATTTTTACTAACATGGTTCCAAAGTAGTTTGCCTGGGAAAGTGTCTGTCTTGCCTGCTCCGGTGTCACACCTTTGCTCTTTCTCAGCTCGCAGAACATATCAACCATCTCGTCGAATCTGTCGTAGTTTGCCGGATCAATGATCTCAGCGCCGCGGATATTGAAGCCGCTCTCCTCTGCCGCTGCAGTGATCTCCTCTACATTACCAACTAAGATTGGATGTAAGAATGTACCTGCAAGAAGACGGGATGCTGCCTCTAAGATACGTGGATCGCTACCCTCTGTAAATACGATCTTCTTCGGGTCTTTTTTTAAGGTATCAATTAACTGACCAAATCTAAACATTTGTATGTCCTCACTTTTTTATATTATTCGGGTGCACTTTTCGTGCATCCACTTCCTTTGTGTAAGCGCTTACCCACTGTATTTATGCGGTTTTTAGCCACTTACAAATCTACACTTATTATATAATAGATTTTGCGAAATTCAAGGATGTATTCAAATAAATGCACTTTTTGAGATATTTTATCTATCTGCCTCTTCCTTTTCCTGTTCCTGCTGTATTTCTTCCTCCACCCGGCTGACCGGTTCGTGGGCTCCTTGCGTCTGCGCATTCTTAATTGCCCCTAAAATGCTCGGAACATTCTGATTCTTATCCGGCTTTGTCGCAAGCATGAATCTGCGGAAGAAAAACAAAATTCCGATACTGATAACCGCCAGCAGATCCTCCACCGGGGTTGTCGTCTGCAC
>CAVCFM010000230.1:4092-4457 GCA_963601305.1 bacterium
CTCTACCGGTGTCATTGTCTGCACGATCATATGACGTGCAATTAAGAAGATAAGTGCCTCAATGATATTCTGGGAATTCGGTCTGCAGAGCATCTTCATAAACTCGATGCCGATCACCACGGCTAACACCGCATCTAAGAACTCCAGAAAAGCACCCTGCTGCGCCCGGTTCTCCCAGAAATGCACCAGTTCCGGCCACAGTGCGATTGTCGCAATAATAAGCCCTATCAGAACCACGATTGCCATGACAATCTCAAGCCATTCACATGCCTTAAAAAAATTTTTTCTTACTTTATCCCACATAATGCCCTCCTATGTATACTTCACCTTCTGTTGCAATTCTTCCTTTATAAAAAATAGGCTCC
>CAVCFM010000231.1:0-3843 GCA_963601305.1 bacterium
ACGGCGGACAGTATTGCGGATGCGATCGCATATTATGAAGACGCGGTGGATGATGCCGAGAGCGCATTGAACACGGCACAGATTGAATTTGAGAGTGGTGTCCTTGAGGCAGAATATGATCTCCAGGATGCGCAGGTGACGGCAGACAGTGCATCATCTGAATACGATGCAGGTGTGAGTGCTCTTGAAGTTGCGGTGGAAGAGGCAAAAGAAGAGTACGATGACACAGTGCAGCAGATCTGGGATTATCAGGATATCATAAATAATAATACCTATTATACAGAGGTCGGAATCGATGAGAAAGCGAGTGCAGTAGATACGGCAACAACAAATGTTTCAGACACATCAACTGCGTTGGAGGAAGCTCAGAATGCATATACTGAAGCAAATTCGACCGTTTCATCGGATATCAGTTCGTTAAAAGCGCAAATCGATGCCGGAGCGGAGACCGAAGATTTACAGTCGGCATTAAGCCAGCTTGAGAGTGATTACGCGACAGCAGTAACTGCTTATGAGACACTCAGCAATGCAAAGACAGCAGCGGACAGTGCACAGAGTGAATTGTCTCTGGCAAATCAGGCATACGAGAGTGCGGTAGAACAGTACAACACAAAAGTGGATGCAACGAATGCCGAAATTACAGAGCTGACAGAAAGTCTGGATGAATTGCAGGCAGCCTATGAGGAGGCACAGCGGAACGCAGTTACCTCCGAGGCAGAACTTCTGAATACCTATGAGGAAGCTGTGCTGGCAGGAAAATATGCGGATACCGAATATCAGTCAACACTTGTGACCTTGCAGGAGGCTGTGGACAGTGCCCAGGAAACATTAGATACACTGAAAGAAGAACAGGAAGCTGTGCTGGCTATGCAGGATGGTGTGGTCCGGGCAGATCGTGACGGCGTGCTTGCGGCTGTAAGTTACGAAGCAGAAGATGTACTGTACGATAATCTGGCATTTGCATATTACTATGATACATCCAAGATTTACATATCTGTGGAAGTGGATCAGGAAAACATCGCAAAACTGGCGGTAGGAGATACCGTGGATGTGGCGATTTCAGGAAATAGACAGGGAACCATCGAAGGTACGATCTCCACAATCGCATCTTCAAAGACGAGCGGAGGAAGCATGTCAAATGTGACCTATGCAGTAGTGGTTGAGATAGATAATTCAGATGGAAGCTTAAGTTCCGGTTCTTCGGCAACTGTTACATTTTTAGCAGATGACACAGCACAGTCGGATACAGAGAGTGAGCAGGCAGCTGCGCCGGAATCGACAGAAGCAGAGAGTGAAGAGGCAGCTGTGATGGATGCAACAGAGACAGCTGCATCAGAAGGAACAGAAGTAGTGGAAGAGACAGAGGAAACAGGAGGAATGGAATAAAATGAAGAAGCGAAAAGTATATCTGCTGTGTGGATTAGTAGCAGTGGTTGCTGCTGGAGGAATTGCGGTAGCAGTTGCAGGCACATCCGGTGAGAGTGAGGCAGAGACCGTATATAAAGAGACAACAGCTGAGAAAGGTAATCTGACCGTCGGTGTGACAGAGAGTGGAAGCGTGACAATCGGTACCGTGACCCAGAGTCTGGAGTTTAATTCCAGCAACAGCACCAGCTCATCGAGCAGTTCGAGCAGTACCAGCAGCACCAGCTCATCGAGCAGTACCAGCAGCACCAGCAGCTCCAGCAAGACGACATCCCTTGAGGTGGAGGAAGTATATGTGGCTGTCGGTCAGACGGTAAACGAGGGCGATGCGCTGTTGAAATTTACCGATGACAGTGTGACAGAGTACCGCGAAGCCTTAGAGCAGGCGGTGACGGAGGCAAAAACAGCGGTGTCCGAGGCAGCATTAAGCGCCGAGGAGCAGAAATTATCCGCCAGCTACTCTTACAATCTGAGTGTGGCAACCGGTTCCGTGGCAGAGGAGACTTACAATGCGACGATCCAGGAGTTGCAGGATGCGGTGGACGATGCGCAGGAAGCGGTAGATGAGTCCCAGATTTTACTGACTTATTATCAGGAGCAGATTGACGCCGGAGTTGATCTGAGCGAGTCACTGGCAGATGAGCAGGAAAATTACAATAAATTATATACGAAGCTGCAGGCTGCAAAAAATAATTACACGACCCAGTCTATCGCGGCTGAAAAAACATACAAAGAGGCATTGCTGTCATCAGAAAATGCAAGCAGCCAGTACAGTGTGGATGTGTCCGGTGCAACCAATGACGAAGATACTGCCCAGGATACATTAGAGGATGCCGAAGAAGCGCTTGATGATTTTAACGCAATGGTCGGCACGGACGGTGTTGTCTATGCAGAATATTCCGGCGCTATCATGGATGTAGGATGTGATGAGGGAGATACCATTTCTTCTGACACAGATGTTGCAAGTTACGCAGACCCGGAAGCAGTGACGATGACCGTATCCGTTTCCCAGGAGGATATTTCCGATATTGCAGTGGGAGACGAGGTCAACATTGAGCTGACAGCCTACGAGGATGAGGTGTTTGCCGGAACCGTAACAGGAATTGATACCTCAACTACCAGTGGTTCTTCCACTGTATCCTACAATGTCACCGTGACATTTTCCGATGATGTGGACGGCGTATTTACCGATATGACCGGAAATGTTACCTTTATCCAGAAACAGGTGGAAGATGTCTTGTATGTATCCAACAAGACGATCATCAACGAGGGAACATCTTCCTATGTAAAAGTAAAAGATGCAGATGGAAACATCGAAAAAGTAGAAGTTACTACCGGATTCTCAGACGGTATTAATGTAGAGATTACATCAGGTCTTAGCGAAGGCGATACGGTTCTGATAGAAAGTCAGGTGGTGGCAGAATGAGACCAAACGAATTGTTACGGCTGGTTTGGCTGAACATTACCCAGAACAAATTCAAGGTGATCATGACGTCCATCGGTATTATCGTGGGCGCTGCCACGATCGTGATGGTGATCGCCATTGGAAAAGGTGGTCAGGCGGATGTCGCAGATCAGTTTAAAAACTTAAATGCAGGTGCAATCGATATCTCCTACGACGGAGGAACCGATAATACGTTTGGCGGAAGTTCCGACGATGACAGCGGTTCTTCCGGCATGACAATGATGGGACCAGGAGCCGGTGGAGGCGGCGGTGCAGCAGCCGGCGGCGGAGGCGGAATGCCTGATATGAGTGGTTCCGGCGGTGGACCGGGAGGCGGCGATGGAGGAGGCGGAATGCCTGATATGGGTGGCTTTGACATGGGCAGCATGTTCGGAGGCGGAACCGATATGGAAGACCGTATCAATCAGGAAAATATCACGCTGACCGAGGACGATGTCGATGATATCGAGACATTTGCTTCCGGTATCTCGGCAGCAACCATTTCCTATTCCACAAAGGTGAGTGTGGATGGCGGTGATCTGGATGATGCGACCAGCTATACGGTTGCCGGAGTCAAATCCAACTATGAGACCATCAGTAACCTGGAACTCTCCGTCGGAACTTTTATCACAGATTCCGAGGATGAGAACAAAGAAAAAGTATGTGTCCTTGGCGCGACAGTTGCAGAGGAAATCTTCGGAAGCGCAATTGATGCATACGGAAGTGTCCTTTATATTGATGACAGACTTTATGTGGTAAACGGTGTGTTACAGACCATGGGAACTGTGGCTTCCGGAATCAGCCCGGATGACTCTATTTTTATCCCTTATGAGACCGGTGTGAAATATATTGTCGGAACTACCGTAAGTCCGACCATCACAGTTCTTGCAGAAGATGTAAACAATGTGGACGGCGTTATCGAAGAGGTGACAGAGGTGTAGGCGGAGAGTTATCCGAATGCAGAGTTTACCTTT
>CAVCFM010000232.1:0-7036 GCA_963601305.1 bacterium
TGTTGTCATCACTGCCACCAATACCATTGCCATCATTTTTTTCTTCATAATATGCTCCTCCTTTTTTCACATGCCCGATAGGGATTTTGTTTGTTAAATATTTTTCAAATAAAAAAACCGTCTCAAGCTATTGCTTGAGACGGTAATAAACTAGATTATTATCGCGGTACCACTCATATTGACTGAAACAGTCCACTCTGTTCATGTACGAAATACGATGTCAAAAACGTATCTATAATACATGCCGGCTGGATAACGGGCCCGGTTCCCGTCGACGCCTACTTTGTTCAGGTCGCCCTCAAAAGTCCATTCAGCAAATCTCTCCATGCCGCGTTCCCACCATCCGCAACTCTCTGTGATATTGAATATCTGCTTACTCCTCTTTCTCATCGGTTTTTCTTATGAGTCATACTTTAATCTATTAACGTGTTTTTGTCAACCCGTTTTTATTCATTTAATTTAAATTTTTCGATGGTGTCACGAAGTTCATTTGCCATCCCCTGCAGGTTCGCAGTATATTCCGCAATATCAGCCATGGTTGCATTGACCTGATCGGTGGAAGCGTTGACCTCCTCTGTCGCTGCCGCAGACTGCTCGGAAACCATTGCGATCGTCTCCATCTTGCCGACCACACTATCCTTGTTCTCTGACATATCATCGTTCAACCGGTTGATATGGTCCATACCCTCGTCAAGCTGTGTGATCTGCTCGATAATGTGGTTGAACATTCCCTCGGTCTTCTCGATAGCCTCCTGCTGTTCCTTCTGGAGCTGCTCATTCTCCTGCATGGTAGACTCAACCAGTCTGGACTTCTCTGTGATCTCTGCGATGATCTTCTTGATCTCATCGGTAGACTCTCTCGACTCGTCTGCAAGCTTGCGGATCTCATCTGCCACAACTGCAAATCCCTTGCCCATCTCACCGGCTCTTGCAGCCTCGATGGATGCATTTAAGGACAACAGGTTTGTCTGGAATGTGATGTCTGCAATCGCATCTGAAATGTAGAAAATCTTATCGATACTCTCCACCATCTCATTCATCACGCTTAAGGAAACTTTTGCTTTCTCTGCGGTCTTCTCGGATTTGTCGATCAGATCTTTGACGCTCACCAGACCGTCCGCACTGATACGGTTGGTCTCTTTGGTCATCGTGCTGATCTCCTTGACGTAATCCTTGGAAGTCTCAAGGCTGGTATTTAAGTTTTCAACCTCGCCGCTGGCCTCCTGGGTACTCTCTGCCTGTTTTACTGCGCCTTCTGCGACATTTCCGATAGCCATTGCCACCTGTCCCATGGTGCTCTGTGTATCTTTGGCAATCTCAGAGATACGCTCTGAGGTGTGGATGATATGGTTCGACTTCTCCTCAACTTCGCTGATGACATTGGATACATCCTTCACCATGTCGTTGAAGTTCGTCTCTAACTCTCCGAACTCGTCTTTTCTGGTGACAGGGATCGTCTGTGTAAAGTCGCCAGCTGCCACAAGTGCCGTCAGAGTCTGGATCTTCTTAATCTCTTTTACAATGCCAAGCGCGGTAAATGCAGCAACGATCGCGCCAAAGATAATGCCGATAATACCAGCCATGACGATCGCACCGTTGATGCTGTTTAAGTTTGCGCGGTTCTCCTCGGATGTGATAATGCCCACCAGGCGCCATCCGGTAACCCGGTCTGTCATCGCGGTGATCGCAGTTGTGGTGCCGCCGTTTTTCAGCGTGTAGGTAGACTGTGGGGTAATGTCATCCGCAGCTGCCACATCCGCCTCATTTTCGGACTGCTCCAATGCAAGCTTCTGCTCCTCCAAGCTTCCAAGCTCCTCGGAAACCGGTGCCCAGAATGCCTGATTTGCCAGCGTATTATCTGCAATCTGGCTGCGCTCACTGTTTACGATAATGTTGCCATCAGCGTCAACTAACAGAACATATCCGGTATTTAACGCTTTGATATTCTGGACATACTCTTCCATGGCAGATGCCTCAATATCCATTGCAACAACGCCTCTGACCACGTCTTTATTCTTAACTTCCTGAGAAACGGTGATGATCATCTCGCCCGTCTGCGGGTCCTCATACGGCTCCGTGATATAACTGAAGATGGAATTGACCTTGGACTTCTTGCCCTGGCAGTTCACATACCAGTCCTCTGAGGAAAGATCCACATTCTCCTCGATGGTGTTCATGGATGTCTTAGTGCCGTCATCGTTATACTCTACCCATCCGGTGATCAGCTTGCCCTCAGATGTCGCATAGTAGCTTCGCACTGCACCATTGGTAACCTTGCAGTGCAGGCTGCCACAAGCTCTACCTGTACGTTCTCAAGGTATTTATCGTAATTCTCCTCCTCTACCTCCAAAAGACGGATACTGTCCTTTCTGGTAAGAAGATCGACCGGAAGACTGATGGTCTTCTCATAGATCTGCAGGCTTGCAAGTGCACTGCTCAATGTCTGCTCACTTGTCAGCTGCATATTTTCGTTCAATGCTTTCTGTGTCTTCATGTAGGTAATGCTGCCACATATCAATACACTTCCGGCAATCGCAACTATAAAGCACAAAATCATTTTTGCGCCAATCCCTAGCTTTTTCATTGTTATCCTCCTTGATATTTTATGCGATTATTATATATCATACATTTTTTGACAAATTTTGTAAACACGTAACGGCGTTTTTCGTAATAAAATCGGGCATTTTAGGCAAAAAAAGACCGCCTCGTAAGAGGCAGCCTTAAAACCGATGTCCTATGAAAAATATACCAGCTCATCGTCCGGCTTTTCTGCCGGCTCGATGGATACCGGATACAGCACAGGTCCTTTGCCCTTATATTCTCTGGCAAATTCCACATGCACCTCCGCGGTAATGTTGATCCAGGATTTGTGAGGAATCTTGTCCTCATCCGCATATTTACACTTAAATCCGATAAATGTCACGTCCTCCACACAGCAGGTCATGGCAAAACGTCCCGGCACAAACACGCCTTTTTTCAGCTTGTCCGGATTGTATACCAGTGCAAGGAATTTGATCTTCTTACCCTCGTATTTTTTCGGGTTATCCATACAATCCATGTACCAGATTGCATAGTCCGCATCCGAAATATCAATCTCGTCCCCACTGACGTCAAACGGCAGTTCCTCTTCCCGCTCGTCCAATGTTCCGTCTGTGCGCTCATAGACAAGCTGCGCCTTACGGTTCAATGCCTTGACATTCCGGCGGAATTTACCCTTATCCGTGCTGTCATCGCAGCGGTTAAAAATAACCACATCCGCCTGGAACAGCTGTTCCATGATCATCTGGCGCATATTGCCAAGATACATCTCAAACGTGGTTGCATCCACAGTCGCCAGAGACTGTACGATCACCCAGCCCTTCGGCAGATCCGTCTCCATCAGTGTATCCATGCCCCAGGTACCGTTATACTCGATAAAAATCTGGTCCGGCAGATAAGAGAGGGTAAACTTCTGCAATAATTCCGCAGTAAAATCTTCCTCCTTCTCCACCATCACAAGCTGGGCATTCATCTGTTTCAATTCCTGCTCATCATATTCCACATCACCGTCTTCACAGCAGATGATCAGGCTCTTTCCCTGCTCCGCAAACCCGTTTTCAAGCAGGGTTTCCTTGATGAGGGATGTCTTGCCGCTGTCCATAAATCCGGTAAATAAATAAATTGGTATCTCCTGCATAATAATCCTTTCTCTTCCTATGCAATTCCAAATAATTCTTCCAAACGATGTTCCTCAATATCAGTTCCAATTACGCAGAGGCGTCCGGTATAATCCGGCTCTCCGTCTCTGAGCTCATACTCGCCCGGAACCATATCAAAGTAAATCCAGGAACCGTTCTCATCCTCTACCATACCCTTTGCACGCAAAATGGTACCGTAGTCGTCGGTCTCGCAAAGTGTCTTTAATACTTCCTCAATCTTTGCCTTGGTAAACTTGTGCGGTGTCTCCTTGCCCCAGCTTGTGAACACTTCATCTGCATGATGATGGTCGTGGTCATGGTCGTGGCATCCGCAGGTGCAGTTCTCGCCATGCTCATGGTGATGCTCGTGATCATGGTCATGATGATGCTCATGCTCCTCGTGGTCGTGGTCATGATGATGCTCGTGCTCCTCATGGTCATGGTCGTGATGGTGCTCATGCTCCTCATGATCATGGTCATGATGGTGCTCATGTTCTTCGTGATCGTGGTCGTGATGATGCTCATGCTCCTCATGGTCATGGTCGTGATGGTGCTCATGCTCCTCGTGTGCATGCTGCTCTGCAAGCAGTTTCATCTCCAGAGAATCCTGTCCTTCCACTACTTTAAGGATCTGCTCACCCTTGATGGAATCCCATGGTGTTGTGATAATCGCTGCCTTCGGGTTTAACTCCTGCATCTGTTTTACGCAGAGTTCCAACTGCTCCGGTGTTGCATTCTGGGTACGGCTCAATACGATGGTGGTTGCATACTCGATCTGGTTATTGAAGAATTCTCCAAATGCCTTCATCTGCTTGCTCGCCTTTGTCGCATTTACCACTGTGATAAGACCATTGAGCTTGACGTCCTCTTCCTTCTCAATATCAATGACTGACTTCATAACGTCGGATAATTTGCCGACACCGGATGGCTCGATCATGATGCGGTCCGGATGGAATTTTTCGATAACTTCATGCAGGTTTCTGCCGAAATCGCCTACCAGGGAACAGCAGATACAGCCGGAGTTCATCTCGCTGATCTCAATACCGGAATCTTTTAAGAATCCTCCATCGATTCCTACCTCACCAAATTCATTCTCGATCAGTACCAGCTTCTCGCCTTTAAATACCTCATCTACCATTTTTTTAATAAATGTTGTCTTACCGGCACCTAAGAAACCGGAAATAATATCAATCTTTGTCATTGTAATCGTTACCTCTCTTTCTATGGCAAAAAAACATACAATATACTTTTTCTCAAACACGTATATTTTACTCGCATTTGCATCATTTTGCAAGTAGGTTGCAAATTAAATTACCTGACCAACAATCATACCGACAGTCGCACCTACGGTCATGCCTCCAGTCATAGCGACCAGGCAGTGACTTTTACCCTTTATGGAACTGCATGTTATACAGTTTTTCATAGATTCCCTGCTGTTCTAACAGCTCCTCGTGCGTGCCCTCTTCCGCAATTCCATCCTCGGTAAGAACCAGGATTTTCTCCGCATTTTTTATCGTGGAGAGTCTGTGGGCGATCACAAAGGTGGTACGGTTTTTCGCCAATTTTTCCAAAGAATCCTGAACCACCTTCTCGCTCTCATTATCCAGGGCAGAAGTCGCCTCATCAAAGATCAGGATTGGCGGATTTTTTAAGAACACGCGCGCAATGGAAAGGCGCTGTTTCTGTCCGCCGGAAAGTTTGATTCCCCGCTGTCCGATATCCGTCTCATATCCGTTTGGCAGTGACATGATAAAATCATGGGCATTGGCATTTTTTGCCGCCTCGATGACTTCCTCCCTGGTGGCATCCGGCTTTCCGTAACGGATATTGTCATAGACCGTGCCCACAAACAGATAGACATCCTGCTGTACAATTCCGATCTGGTTGCGCAGATCTGCAAGGCGCACATCCCGCACATCCACGCCGTCAATCTTGACGGAACCGCCCGTCACATCATAAAAACGCGGGATCAGGGAACAAAGGGTGCTCTTTCCGGCTCCCGAAGAACCCACAAGCGCCATATAGGAACCAGCCGGGACGTTCAGATTGATGTGGTTTAACACGCGCTCCGCATCTTCCTCATACTGGAATGACACATTTTCAAACGAGATATCACCCTTGACATTCTTTAACTCTTTTGCATCTTCCTTGTCTGCAATATCCGGCTCCACCGCCATGATCTCACAGAAACGCTCAAATCCGGTATATCCGTTCTGGAACTGCTCGGTAAAATCGATCAACGTGCGGACCGGCTCCGTGAAGACGCTGATATAGAGCACAAACGTCACCAGATCGGCAGCCCCGACTTTTCCGTACGCGATCAGGATGGAGCCAAGCACAATGACGCTTACCTGTATCAGCGTCGTAAAAGCTCCCATGCCTGCGGAAAAGTGTCCCATATAGTGATAACTGTTCTTTTTCGCGGACAAAAATCCGGCATTTCCCTGGCGGAACTTTTCGTTCTCAATCTCCTCGTTGGCGAATGATTTTACCACGCGGATACCGGAGAGGTTGTCCTCAATCTGCGCATTGATCTCGGCAATACGCACACGGTTCTGCCGGAATGCCAGACGCATTTTTTTGTTCATAAAATACGCAAACACAAACATAAACGGCAGTACCACAAACGCTGCGATTGCCAGAAACGGGCTGATATTGATCAAAATCACAAGTGCACCGATTATCTTAATCAGAGACAGAATGATATTCTCCGGTCCGTGATGCATCAGCTCGGTGATATCAAACAGATCGGTGGTGATACGGCTCATCAGCTGTCCGACCTTCTGGTTATCATAGAATGAAAAAGACAGTTTTTGCAGATGATTAAAAATCTCCGCACGCATATCATACTCGATTTTTGCACCCATCACATGTCCGTAATTGGCGATAAAAAACTTGCTGTACCAGTCGATTGCAACCAATATTAACAAAAATACCGCAATCCATTTAATCTGTGATAGGATCACATCTTTCTCGTAGTACGCCAGCGTATACGTCACATAGCGCACAACCAGCGGCAGCACCAGCGCAATTGCCGCCGACAGCGTTGCAAAAAACATATCCGCCCAGAAAATTCCCCGGTACGGCTTGTAATACGATATCATTTTCTTTAGATTCTCGCTCATAATCACTCTCCGTTTTCTTTCTTATGTCTGTTCTTAAGTCAACTTCTTCTTATTTTATCTGCTTGTATAAAAAAGTCAAGTAAGCTATACTGACGCTAATGAATTAATTTATCAGGAGGCAGATCTATGGATCCCAAACAATTACATTATGAAACATTGGCAAAGACTTTAATCAAAAATTTCGACAAACGAGGCATGGATGCCTGCTACTGCGCGACAGCGGACGACGCCAGA
>CAVCFM010000233.1:0-458 GCA_963601305.1 bacterium
GTGACACAGTACCGGTTCGATTCCGGTCGCCGGCATTCTTAAAAGGAAATCCAGTTATGGATTTCCTTTTTTTGTGGCAATATATTTACAATTGACGTTCCTGGTAGGCTATGCTAAGATATAAAAAAGCATATTTCTTTGATACGACTGTCGGGACATTTTAATGTTTACAGCAGACAGCCGCAATGTTCTAAGGGATGAAATATCCATCTATATTCAAATCAACATTTCAGAAATCTATGCTTTCATTCACAAACAAGCAAAGCAGGAGGACTGAATGTGACTCCTGCAAAGGAGGAATTGAATATGAGTAAAGTGTCAGAAGTACAGGTGCTACAGGAAGAATTGGTGGCAGAAAAGAGCCTGATGGCGAACCGGCAGTATAAGGATACGGTTTTTCGTATGCTCTTTTCCGAGAAAGAGAATTTATTGTCACTGTATAACGCGGTTACGGGTAA
>CAVCFM010000233.1:468-881 GCA_963601305.1 bacterium
GGATGCCGAAGAATTAAAGATTGTGACCTTAAAAAATGCAATTTATATGGGTATGAAGAATGACCTGGCGTTTCTGTTTGAGGCGAATATTTATCTCTACGAGCACCAGTCAACCTTTAATCCCAATATACCGTTACGGGATCTGTTTTACATTGCAATCGAGTATCAGCAGTATGTGATGGATAAATCGCTGTACTCATCGAGCTTACAGAAGATACCGGCACCTAAGTTCGTGGTGTTTTACAATGGGACGGATGACGTTGAGGACAGACTGGAGTTAAAGTTATCCTCGGCATATGAGCACTTGAATGGAGAGCCTGACTTAGAACTGAAAGTTCTGATGCTGAATGTCAATGAGGGACATAATAAGGAACTGATGGAACAATGCAGAACGTTACGGGAGTATGCAATCT
>CAVCFM010000233.1:891-2253 GCA_963601305.1 bacterium
GTGTATAAAGGAGGGAGTTTTGATGGAATTTCTTCAGGAGAATCGCGCAGAGGTAAAGATGTTTAGTATTTTGGAGTATGACAAGGAATGGGAGGAAGAGAAGCTTCGCAAGGCAGAATATGAGGCAGGCAAAAATCAGGGGGAGACACAGGGGCGCCTGGGGATGCTTGTGAAGTTTCTTTCCAACGGAGGAACGGTAGAGCAGGCGAAAGAGATGCTGGGGGCTTCCGAGGAAGAAATACGTGCAGCAAGGAAGGAATTGCCCACGGAAGAGCATCAATCATAAGAAAATTTATTAACAAAAAATAAAATCTATAAATTGTCTGATAACTTTAGCACTCACATATTGACAGCGCTAACAAACGGTGTTATAACGTAGTCATAAAAGGAAAGGGAGGAATGACATATGTTGATGCCGAGAGTGAATACAATGAGAAATTTCTTTGGAGACAGTTTTATAGATGATTTTTTCGGAACTGCTTTGAGTACTGATAACAGCGGTATGATGAGCACCGATGTAAAGGAAGTAGATAACGGTTATGAGGTTATCATGAACCTGCCGGGATACAGGAAGGAAGATGTGAAGGGCGAGTTAAAGGACGGATATCTGACCGTTACAGCATCGACCAATTCCAATAACGACAAAAAGGATGAGGATGGAAATTATATCCGCAGGGAGCGTTACAGCGGTACTTGCAGCAGAACCTTTTATGTGGGAGATACCGTAAAGCAGGAAGATATCAAAGCCAGATTCGAGAACGGAACACTTCGTTTGTTCGTTCCGAAAAAGGAGCCGGAGAAGAAAGCAGACGAGAAACATTATATTGAAATTGAAGGCTAAGCGAGGGTTTGCAAAGGAACCAGCATGCCAGTAAAAATCCCGTATATGTGAGGACAAAGGGGGAGGACACACAGTTATTTGTGTGCCATCCCCCTTTTTGTGTGATTGAACAAAATAGTCATTTTTGCGAAAGTAAAAGTCGTAATAGCCACGTGAGAAGATAAATTTGGAATGATATAATGAGCGCAAGTGAGTTAATATGCCTGCATGATTGACGGGCGGCGAAATTATTGAGTGAGCTATGCTCACGATATACGAAATGCACAGGGTAACAAATGATGTATATTATGGGAGGTATGGTATGTATCAATGGGTTCATGCAAAAGCGGTGTGGATAAAGGAACCGGAGAATAAGTTTAACCAGTTTGCTGGATTTTACAGGGCGGTGGAGACAAAGGAGAAGCGAAAACTGACATTATATATGGCAGCGCGCTCGTACTTTCGTGTATATATTAACGGAGAGTTGTTGGCAAATGGGCCTGCGAGGACAGCGGAAGGCCATTGTAGAATAGAGGAACTGC
>CAVCFM010000233.1:2263-4348 GCA_963601305.1 bacterium
GCATTTTACTGCCTGTGGAAAGACGGATGTGGCAATTGAAGTGGTGGCGATCGATAAGCCCAATAAGTATTCCAATGACTGTACGTTAGAACCGGGAATGTTTATAGCGGAAATTGTGGATGCAGAGACGAAACGTGTGATGGGCTATACCGGAGATGACGAATTCAAATGTATGGAATTAAAGAGCCGCCGTTCTCTTGTGGAGACGATGAGCCACAGCCGGGGAATCGTGGAGTGGTATGATTTAGATGAGCACAGCTATGACTGGATATATGGAAAGCATATAGATGGCATACAGACAGAGTGGACAGAGATTAGCGATCCACCGACATATCTTAAGAGAAAGGCGCCGTATCCAACTTATAGCCGAATCGGATTTCACACGATGTATGGCATCTATGATGAAAAGAGGAGCGGTTCCGGTAAAACGGGATTTGTTCTCGGTCTTGCAAGGGTTGTAAACAGCAGCTATTACGAGATGATCCCGGATGAAAATAAATTTGTGGAGGCACTTGCAGAGGAACGGGATAAGCCTTTTACGGGAGAATATGAAGTGATTTCACAGACTGAAGACGGATGTGGCAGCAAAGAGAAAAAAATATGTTTTACGCCCGGCGAGGCTCCGGCAGCTATTATATTTGGTAATCAGAAGTCGGAGCTCGGCTTCATAGAATTTGAGATAGAGGTAGCAAAGGACTGCATCGTAGATGTATTAAATACAGATCATTTGCATTTTACGGGGTTATTTAAAAGCAATACATATGTGACAAGGTACAGTTTAAAACAGGGAAAGTACAGACTGATCACATTTGAACCGAAACTGACCAGATATATCAAATTTGTGTTCAGAACGATGGGACAGGTAATCGTGGGCTGCCCGAATGTAATAGATTATTCGTACCCGGACGATGAAAGCTGTTTCTTTTCCTGCAATGACGGGGAATTAAACCAGATATATGAGGCATCAAAACGGACGCTTAAATTCAATACGCTGGATATCTTTATGGACTGTCCGCAGCGGGAGAGGGGCGGCTGGCTGTGTGATTCCTACTTTACGTCGCAGGGGGCATGGCAGATGTTTGGGGATTTGTCCGTGGAAAAGGATTTTCTCGAAAACTTTATGCTGACGGATGGAGGAAAAACATGGCATGGCTTTTTCCCTGAGGTCTATCCGGGGAGCAAAGAAAATCAGCAGGAGGTTGGAATTCCAAACTGGTCTTTCTGGCTGTTAGCCGAATTGTATGATTATTACAGAAGGTCAGGAGACCGGGAATTTGTGGATGAGTGCCAAAACAGGGTTGCGCAGTTTATAGAAGGATTGCTTGCGCTTCGCGGTGAAAGCGGACTGATAGAGGGATTGACGGGGCAGTTTGTGGACTGGTCGCTTTCCAATAAAAAATTTTCGCTCGAGCCGATCAATGTCCCGAATAATTGCCTGGCAGTGCGCGTGCTGGAAGAAATGGCACAGCTATACAAAGAGGATGCATGGAAAAAAGCCGCGGATGAGATGAGAGAGACAATCGAAGGGTTGGATAAGACCCCGGCATTTTTTGGAGGCAACGGAGACAGTGCATTTATGGAAAACGGATGCCTGCGCAGAGGAGACTGCCTTACCGAGGCGGGAGCAGCACTTGAGATATGGAGTGGTTTCCATCGAAAGGATAAAAATTATATCAATGGCTTTGTCAATACGATGGGATATTCCCCGAAATATCGTTCAAACCCGAATTATGGAAAGGCAAATATTTTTATAGGGCTGATCATGCGTTTTGACGTTTTATCCAGACTGGGAAAAGCCGGGCCGTTAGTGAAAGAAATCAAGGATATCTATCTGCCGGAGCTTCGGGACGGATCAGGAACATTTTTTGAAAACTATAATGCAACAAGCGGATGTCATGGCGCCAATGCCCTGATCGGTGCAATTTTGATGCGGGATGTCCTCGGATTGGGAGCACCGAGCGAGTTGGAGAAAAAGGTGGTGATTCATCCGAATCCGGGAGAATTAAATTGGGCAAGAGGGGCAGAAAAATGCTCAGATGGAATAATCTTCATGGATTACCGGGCAGACCAGGAGGAGCATACGCT
>CAVCFM010000234.1:0-2186 GCA_963601305.1 bacterium
GCCCCCTGCTCTTCTTTTTGGTGCAATCTGTCTGACAATCTAGTTTTATCATGATTTCCACATAAAATTTTCGTGCAACGTGTCGATAAAAAAATGAATGTAATAGCAGATATTGTCACATTCTGATACTTGCGTTTTTGGCTGGATATGATAATATATATAAGTTGGTTTTCTTGCGACATATAATAAGAACAAACCGACTCGTTACAGTTTGATTAGTTTCGCATAGGAAAGAGAGATTTGTATATGAAAATGAAACGTGAAGATGTCCGTAACATAGCAATTATCGCCCATGTCGACCACGGTAAGACCACTCTGGTGGATGAGCTGTTAAAACAAAGCGGTGTATTCCATGAGAATCAGGAAGTACAAGAGCGTGTCATGGACTCCAACGATATCGAGCGTGAGCGCGGTATCACTATTCTTTCAAAAAATACAGCAATTACTTATAAAGGTGTAAAAATCAATGTCATCGACACTCCTGGCCACGCTGATTTCGGCGGCGAGGTAGAGCGTGTCCTTAAGATGGTAAACGGCGTTATCCTTGTTGTAGATGCTTACGAGGGTGTTATGCCACAGACAAAATTCGTGCTTATGAAAGCCCTGGAATTAAATCTTCCAGTTATCGTATGCCTGAATAAAATTGACCGTGCCGAGGCTCGTCCGACCGAGGTTATCGACGAAGTGTTAGAGCTTTTCATGGACTTAGATGCCTCCGATGAGCAGTTAGACTGCCCATTCCTTTTTGCATCAGCCCGCAACGGTTATGCAGTCAAGGATCTGGCTGATCTGGAAAAAGACGACAAAAACATGGTTCCTCTCTTCGAGACCATTCTTGATTATATCCCGGCTCCGGAAGGTGACCCGGATGCCAACACCCAGGTGTTGATCAGTACCATCGATTACAATGAGTACGTTGGACGTATCGGTATCGGTAAGGTAGACAACGGTTCCTTAAAGGTCAATCAGGAAGCTGTTGTCGTAAACCACCACGAGCCGGACAAGCAGAAACGCGTCCGCATCAGCAAGCTCTATGAGTTTGACGGATTAAATAAAGTCGATGTCACAGAGGCCGGTATCGGCTCCATCGTAGCGATCTCCGGTATCGCTGACATTCACATCGGCGACACCATCTGTGCACCGGAAGCTCCTGTAGCAATTCCGTTCCAGAAGATTTCTGAGCCGACACTGTCTATGAACTTTATCGTAAACGACAGCCCGCTGGCTGGTCAGGAAGGTAAATTCGTTACTTCCCGTCACCTCCGCGACCGTCTGTTCCGCGAGCTTAACACCGACGTTTCCCTTCGTGTCGAGGAGACCGACAGCCCGGATTCCTACAAAGTTTCCGGTCGTGGTGAGCTGCATTTATCTGTTTTGATCGAGAACATGCGCCGTGAGGGTTACGAGTTCGCAGTAAGTAAGGCCGAGGTACTCTATCACACCGATGAGGCCGGTCACAAACTTGAGCCAATGGAGTTAGCCTATGTCGATGTTCCGGAAGAGTTTACCGGTTCTGTCATCGAGAAGTTAAGCCAGCGTAAGGGCGAGCTCTTAAATATGAAACCGATCACCGGCGGTTACACACGCCTGGAATTCAACATCCCATCCCGTGGTCTGATCGGTTATCGTGGTGAGTTCATGACTGATACCAAGGGAAATGGTATCATCAACACCATTTTCAACGGCTATGCACCATACAAGGGTGAGATTGCATACCGCAAGTTAGGTTCCCTGATCGCTTTCGAGAGCGGTGAATCCGTTACCTACGGACTTTTCTCCGCACAGGACCGCGGTACGCTCTTCATCGGACCTGGTCAGAAAGTCTACGCAGGTATGGTTATCGGTTCCTGCTCAAGAGCCGAGGATATCGAGCTTAACGTCTGCAAGAAGAAACACTTAACCAACACCCGTTCCTCCTCCGCAGATGAGGCGCTTACCTTAGTTCCGCCTCGTATCTTAAGTCTGGAGCAGGCACTGGACTTCATCGACGTGGACGAGTTGCTTGAGGTAACACCGGAGAGTCTCCGTATCCGCAAGCGTATCTTGGACCCAACCATGCGTAAACGTGCAAGCATGAAAAAATAATAAGTAAAATACAAAAAGCCAGGAGTAGCGACTCCTGGCACAAAAATAGGGGCTGTAAAAAAACTCCCCTAACAGAAAAATCGCCCAGACCATGAGGTCTG